>JABWAN010000471.1 GCA_013361015.1 Candidatus Zhuqueibacterota bacterium
AAACTCGGCCGCCGCGTGCCAGTATGTATCAGAACCTTTGGTGAATTTCAAGAGGTTTTTCCGGCGCCGGTTTCACTGCCGGCCGGCCTCCGGCAGAATGCGCACCTCTTGCCGCCGCAACGTGAACCACGCCAAGCCAAGCCCCAGGCGCGCCGAGAGCGGATACGAAAGCGACATGAGATAGGAGTTTACGTCCGCGTGTTGCCATTCCATGTAAAAACGGAAATCCGTGCGTTGAGAGAGCAGCGCCGGATTGCCGGTGGGCGCAAACGGCTCGGCGCTTTCGACCAGGCCGCGATCAAATGCGAAAGCGCGACTCGCTTCCAGATTCTGCGCGCGCAAAGATGCCGTTGCGGCCAGCAACGTGGCCAGCGCCAGGAGATCGTGTCGCATCAGAACAGACTCATGATCTCAAAGCTCCACACCACATCGTTTGGAATATAGATGCCGGCGGGATATTCCGGGAAATTTTCACTGCGGCGCGCTTGTAATCGAATCGAGTTCCACGGCTGCCATGCCAATGCGATTTGAAATTGTTTCGAGGTCTCCGAAATGTCCGAAAATTTAGCGAGCAGACCCGTCGTACGCAACTCGAGGTTATCACAAATTCCCCATCGCGCTTGCGCTTGCGTTTGCCAACTATCGTGACCAAAACCGGCGTCATATGCCTCATTCACGTCGGAAGCGTAATCCGAATAAACAACAGCAAGCGAGCCGGACAACATGCCGCGCAACAACAACGGGCCATAGAGGCGATCATACTCGCGCAATTGCTCCCATCCAAACCTGGCGCGATAACGCTCCGCGAAGCGATAGTTTGCAAAACGCAGCGTGAAATTGCCGAGCCACTGTTTTTGCTTTTGAATCCTGCGCCTGGGGCTTGGTTCGAAGTCCCAGCGGTCATCCTTGCGCCAATTGTACGCCAATTGCGTGCCCAGCTCTATGCCATTCGTCAGGCCATAATGCCCTTGTGCAGAACCCGTGTAGTTGCGGCTGGTTTCTTCATTAATCAAAAACTCGAGTTGATTGTCGCTTGACCGATTGTTTTCAAACCGTGAAGCAGCAGCGGAAGCCTGCAAGGAAAGATGCAAAACTCCCGGCGGAAGGCGATTGCCAAAGTCATGATTCCAATCTGCGAGGAAAGCACTCAGTGCTGGCGGTGAGATTGCGCTCAAAAGGTGCAAGGAATAGTCGTACCGCCAAATGTTCGAATGGAATTCACCCTCGACCTGGTACGTGCCATTGCCGGCATATTGATCGCTAGACGTGCTTTTGGAATCGTGCGCTGCTAGTTGGGCGCTGACGTGGTGCAGAAGATTCTCAGCGCTGAAGTATAGCAACTGGGGCGCGAGGGTGATTTGATGCGCGTCATTACGGAAGCTCTGCTCCTGGCCGGAAATCCGCGTCGTTGATTCGCTTTCATCAATAATTGCTCGCACTGCAAGACTGAAGGTCATGCGCCTTTTCCAGGCATAGATGAAATTCAATTCCGGTAAAGTAAAATTCCGATCCTGGAATTTTCCCGATTGAAAGTAACCGTTGGGAATGTCTGCGCTTTCTGTTTCCGTGCGAAATCTGCGGTAGTCGCCGCGCACATTCAACATAAACTGTCCGGGAGTGAGAAAACGCACGGCATAAGTCGCCATTTCCACAGCCGGACGAGGGAAGGCATAGTACTGAAAAGCGAGCTGGCTTGGCGTCAAACGCACGCGGCCGCCTTGAGAATAATACGAAACCGCGAGGCGATATGCCCGGGTGTCATTTTCGCTGCCATATTCACTGCCGCGGTCAAGCACGTCGAGCCTTTCGGAATGCGAGAAATTGCTTTGCGCCTCCAGCAATAACTCATCGGCGAGACGATAGCGAAACTGAATTAAGTTGGTTTGCAAAGCGTTTTTGTCGAATCCGGATTGCGCGCGCGAGCTGTCGTCAAACTCGGTCCAAGAGGTGTTGTTCGAAAAACTCACGCTCATGCGGCTGCCGATATTGCTAAACACGAACGGCGAAGAAGCAAATCCGCGTGCGCCATATTTCTTGCCGCTCACTTGTTGTTCAAAGCCGCCGCCTAAGCCGAGCACGATGCGGCCGAAATAATAGTCAAGACTGTTGAAGGTGGAATCATTTTCAACCTGCTCTTGCGCAAAGCTGAATGGAGCAGCGACGGCGGCGATTAACACGAACAGCGAGCGGACCTTTTTCATGCGAGTGGCGAACATCTTTCGGCTCCGAGTTGTTGAATGAAATTTTTCGAAAAGGATTGCGACGCCATCACAAGCAAGACGGATGCCGCCAGGCCGGTGTTCAGAAGTATTTGAATTTGCGCGGAAGGGATGAATTGGGGATTGCCGTAACTGTCGGAATGCAGCAAAAAAAACGTCGGAACGTCGGAAAACCACCGCATAAAACGTACAGTGCGACGCACGTTGGAAGTGCGGCGCACTTTACATCTTCCACTTCCCGTGCCAATACGCTTTCGCGCACTCCAATGCCGCGGCGTGATAGCGTTGCGGCATTTTGCGAATGCGCTCCGCCATTCTCTCCAAATTGCTCTGCAGTGATTGCTGGGGATCAATCTCATCGCGCAGATTGTGAAGGTATTTCAGCATGCGGCTTTTGAGACGCGCATCGCGTGCGGCCTCCGGTTGCGGATTGAAAAGGCGCAGCGCGGTTGCAAGCTGAAATTGCGCTTCGGCAAAATAGAAAAAAGTCATGCCCTTCAAATATTCCGTCACTGTGCTGCGGTGCAAATTTCCCAAATGCGCGGCGATTTGCGTGTTGGCATCGTTGCGAAATTCCAGCTCGCGATACAGCCGAAGAATTTGCTCGTCGAGCCCCGCGGCCACAACCGTGGCTGCAGCAGAGGAAGGCAGTTGCTTTCTCACCCACTCCGAAGAAATGACGGCATTTTCGCCGAGCACACGCATGCGTGCTGCGAGATTTTGCAGCTCGCGCACGTTGCCGGGCCAGTCACACTCTTGCAAAACGTGCAGCGCTGCTTCGGAAATTTTGCAGCTCGCGCCTTCCAAAAAGCGCGCGAGTAAAAGCGGAATATCCATTGCGCGCTCGCGCAACGGCGGCAAGTCGAGGGGCAACACATTCAAACGGTAATACAAGTCTTCACGAAACAGGCCCTGCGCGATCAATGGCATGAGCGGGCGATTCGCCGCGGCAAGCACGCGCACGTTCGCGGTGCGCATTTGGGTTGCGCCCACACGGAAGAATTCACCATTTTGCAAAACGCGCAGAAGCTTGGCTTGAAACACCGGCGGCGCAGCCGCGATCTCGTCGAGGAAGATCGTGCCTTGATCCGCAGTTTCAAACAGACCGGCTTTGGCAACGAGCGCACCGGTGAAAGCACCTTTCTCGTGGCCGAACAATTCCGACTCCAGCAAGCTTTCAGGCAGCGCGGCGCAATTCACAGCGACGAACGGCGCATGCGCGCGCGCTCTTTTGATGAATCGCGTGCGCGACCAATTCTTTACCCGTGCCGCTTTCCCCGGTGATCAACACCGGCGCCTCCGTCGCGGCAATACGCGCAAGCTCGGAAAGAACCTTTGCCATCGGACTTTCCAGGCCGTGCACGATCTCTGGAAATTCCGTTGCCATTTGTGCAGTTTGTTGCGCCGGAGAAATCGTGGTCAGCTCACGGCGCAGGCGTGCAATCTCCTGCTGAAAACGTTGCCGTGTCTTCGCAGTCTCGGCCTGCGCCCGGGTTGCGGCCTGCACGGCTTCGCGAAATTCTTTCTCGAGCGCAGCGCGGTTGGCCGTCTCCATTGCCAATGTTTGTTGCTGCCGGCGTGCGCGCGCAAGCAATCCGGGCAAAGCTAGAAGGAGCAAACTAAAAAGATAAGCGTTATTGGGAAAGACGAGATTCATACGCCACAACAAAACTGCCAGGCACACACCAAACAACGCAAGCACGAAGCTCACCAACAACAGTCTTTTGAGGGAGGCGCCGCGCAAAACTGCGAAGAGCGCGGCGAGCAGGGCGAGCGTGATGAGCCACAGCCATTGCGGGAAAGGTCGCAGCGAACTTTGTGAGAGGAGATTGTCGAGCACCTGCGCGTGCACGGCAACGATCGGCATCTCCGGCGCGATCGGCGTGGGACGCGCGAATCCCAATTGCGTTGAAATGATTCCTACCAGCACAATACTGCCGCGCAATTCCGCGGCGCGAGCGCTGTCGAATTCCGCCGACAGAATTCCGCGCAGTGGCACGAGCGGCAAATGCTGCACCTCAACTTGATAGTTGATTTTGATCTGGGTGACGGAAGAGTCGCGCAGCGGGCGCGCAAACCGATGCGCGAGCACTCTGGAAAAACTGGGAAAGATCGCCGCGCGGTTTCGAACAAAGAGCGGCGCGGCGCGCAGCACGCCGTTGTCATCAGCGATTAAATTCGCGAAGCCATAACGCGCCGGACCGTGCAAAAGTTCAGTGGCGGGCACATGCAGGCCCGCCGCGGTGATCACATTGCCGTTCGCAATCGGTGCGGGCCATTCCAATGGCGCCACGCGCGAAGTATCTGCGCCGGAAACACCGAGGTCCTCGAAATAAAAACTGCCGCAGAGGTTTTCATTTTGTGCGAGCACCGCCGCGAGCGCAAGATCATTCTCATCCGGTGCGGACGGTCGCGGTCCCCAATAAACATCAAAGCCGACGGCCTGCACGCCAAGTTGGCAAAGCCGCTGCGCGACGAAAGCATAAACGTTGCGTGAAAGAGGCCATCCGCCCAAGCTCGCGAGATCGTTCTCGTCGAAGTAAACGATTTTGATGGGCGCGAAAAATTGCCCGCGCACGTGGCGGCGCATGAGCCAATCTTCCCAGCCTTGCTGCGTGCGATTAAAAAAAGGCGTGAGCAGGAAAATGAGGAAGGCGAGCAGGAAGGGAAACCAAATCCTCTGGAAGAAAAGCAAAACCCAATCTCCAATAGCTGTCAATCCCGAAGGAACGCCGGTCAACTCGAATATAAAATTCGCGCGCATTGGCAATGCGGCGATTTGCACCTCAATGCTTCATATTTCCAAAACCACCTTGCCGAACTGTTCGCGCTGCGCCAAAATGCGATGACCTTGTCGCGCTTCCGCGAGCGGCAACACGCGATCGACCACGGGCCGGAGTTTTCCCGCGCGCAGGAAATCTACAATGCGCAACAACTCGCCTTTCGATCCCATAATATTGCCGAAGATTTTCAGATTGCGCGAGAAGAGATAGCGCAGATCGGTCACAGCATTGTAGCCGGTGGTCGCGCCGCAAGTGACCAAACGCCCG
>JABWAN010000472.1 GCA_013361015.1 Candidatus Zhuqueibacterota bacterium
GGAATCCAGAAGCCGTTATGAATCACCTGTAAAAAACGGTTGTAGTGGTTATCAAACATATACAGGCAAAGCTGATTAATCCATGTGGTGGTGTTTTCCCAGCCGCCGCCCGCTTCTGAAAGGGGAATGAACCCCGGATAACCGCCGTTTTCGATGATAAATTCGGCCCAATCAAGCCAGTGGTTGCAAATGGGAGCAATGACCGCATGGGTGTTCATGGGGTCAAAGTTCGCGCCGTTTGGCCATTCAATGCCCAGATTCGGCTCATTGTAAATTTCAAACCATTTGACCCCGACCCGCAGATAATCCAGAAAATTCTGGCGCATTTCCGGGTCAATGGGGACGCCGCTGTGCTGCGGGCGGTAAATGCGGACAATCGGTGTAACATTATTCGCCAGTAGTTGAGGGCATAGACTCACATAATCCGACCCCAGGGCGACCAGTTTCATCCAGCCGAATTTTTGCGAAAAAACGCGGTTTAAATCCGGCGCACCCTGATTGTGCATTCCACGCGGATTCTGCGACCACTGATATTCTGAGAGCTTCATGCGGGCTTACTGCTGCAAGGGAACTCCAAAGGGTTCGTTGCGCTCCGCACGGAATGATATTTTTGCGCAGCCTGTACCTGTGGACTGGCATTCATGCGGAGGAGCTGAACACTTTTGCGAACACCCACGCATAAATTTGCCAGGCCGCGACAAAGGCGTCTTTGAAATACGCGCCGAGATGGGCATACTGGTCTAGTGCAAAACCCAGCGTGATGACCGCAAATATGCAATTGAATACGAACACGATGATGAGCGAAGACTTTAAGCCCACGCGAAAAATATCGGATTGTTTCGGGCCGAACTCGCGCAGCATGGAGATCAAGTGAAAGGCCAGGGTCAGCCCGAGAAAGAAATTGACGAAGTTGTGCGCGGCCTTGGTCACAAACGGCTTGGCGAATAGAAACGGCAAAGTGAACACGGGCAGAAAGTAAGGCGCAAGTATGATAAGGGTATTGGGTATGCGGCTGAATTGCACAAACCCTTCTTTTCTCCAACTTGCTACGAACGCTTTAGCGTTATTGAAGAACAGATAGCCCATGACCATGTGGGCCATTTCATGCTCAAAGGTTTCGAGAAAGCCCAGCTTCGCCCACAAAAGCGCGACGTAGAGAATCACATAGAGCAGCGCGCCATAGAGGAACCAATTCGACCACAACTCGACGAAATGAGAGAACAGAAACAAGAAGGACTTGGCCACAAATGCGTAGAGCAGCGGCGTGAACAAAAACAAAAGCAGCAGTTTCGAAAAGTTTCGCATCCTTTCTCCCCCACGGCGTCAATCCGCAAGGTTTATGCACGTGCGACGCACTTGCAAAGTGCATCGCACGCGATGATTCTAGGTTCACGCAGCTTTGTCCACACTCGTATCTTTAAATGTCAACGCGAAGATGAACGCAATAACCACGGCGAAAGCGCAGGGAATCACCCAAATCGTGGGCCAATCTTTCGCGCCGCCCGCGGCAGTATAGGCCTCCACAATTTGGCCGGAAAACCACGAGCCTAGACCGATGCCGACGCCGTAGGTAATCAACGCAATGAAGCCCTGCGCGCTCGCGCGAATGTCGCTCGAAGCTTTTTTATCGACGTAAATTTGGCCGGTGACGAAGAAGAAATCATAACAGATGCCATGCAGTAGAATACCGGCATAGAGCATCCATTCCAAGCTGCCGAGGTTGCCGTTCGCAAAAAATGCATAACGCACCACCCACGCCAACATGCCGACGAGCAACATCTTTTTCACGCCGAGACGCACGAAGAACAAAGGCATGAGCACCATAAAAATCACTTCGGACATCTGCCCCATGGATTGCTTCGCGGCCACGCCGGTCATGCCCAGCTCGTTCAAAAAGGGATTCGTGAAATTATAATAGAACGCGAGCGGAATGGAGATGAGCAGCGAACTGAGCACGAAGATGAGAAAATTTCTCTCCTTCAGCAGCCGCAGGGCTTTCAAGCCCAGCACCTCACCGATGCTCACGCCTTTGCCGACGTTGCGCGGCGGCGTGTTGGGAAGGGTGAAGGAATACAAACCCAACAGAATGGAGGCGACCGCCGCCATCTTCATCGGCGTCGAGCTGGCTTCGACCTCTGCGGTCATGGTCGAAAGCCCGAACGTGATCACCAGGCCCGCCACGATCCAACCGATGGTGCCCCACACGCGCACCTTGGGGAACTGCGCAGCCGGATTGTCCATTTGGTTGAAGGAAACGGCATTCACCAACGCGAGGGTGGGCATGTAACACAAGTTATAAAGCAGCAGCATGGGAATCAACGTTGTGGAATCCGTAATGCCGGCGGCGAGAAACATCACGGCGCCGCCGAGCAGATGCAGCACGCCCATCACTTTCTGTGAGGCAAAAAAACGATCTGCAATCATGCCGACGAAAAACGGCGCGATAATCGCCGCAATGTTGTTCATCAAATACGTGTTACCGACTTGCCCGCCGGTGAAGCCGATCTTGAACAAGTATGTGCCCAACGTCACGAACCATGCGCCCCAAACAAAGAATTGCAGAAACATCATCACGCTCAGTTGCGCATAACTTTTGGTACTCATGCACCTTCCTCCGTTGGTTGGATGTGAGAGACAGGACGTTACGCCGTTAAAAATGAGAGTTTTGCTTTTCAATAAACCACTCTACTGCGAAGCCGCGGGATTTATTTACTCGCGTTTATTCGCGATTGCCTCTGGTACGCTTGCGGCGCGCTGCGGCGTACCGGCCAGTTTCGCCAGATACTTTCTGGCGAGCGGATGATTGGGCTGGTATTTTAGCGCGTTCTCCCATGCCGCGCGCGCCGCTTGCGGTTGGCGCGCGAGCGCATACACCACACCGAGATTCAACCAGACCTCCACGAGCGTGGGATCATATTGCATGATGCGTTGATACTGCTGTATCGCTTTGACCGTGTCGCCTTTGATGAGGTGCAGAATCGCGATGTTGTTTTGAATTTCCATATTGGTGGGCGCGAGGTGCGCGGCGACTTTGTACGCGTGCATGGCATCGTTGTAACGGCCCACGCGACGGAACGCAGAAGCCAGCGCGGCATGCGCCATGGGGGCATTGGGCAGAGAGCGAACGGTGTTTTCCAAATGTTCGATCTTGGCGTCCTGCGCGCGCACGCGTTCCGCTTCCGCTAAAAATTTCTGCGCTTCTTCCTGGCGACCGAGGCGCACGAGCGCCTGGCCGAGATTGTAGTGCGCGCCGTGATGCCACGGCCACTGCTGCGCGACTTCCTGCAAGAGGGAGAGGGCTTCTTCATAACGCTGCAACTTTACGAGCAGCTCGCCCAGCAGATAGCGGTATTCCAAATTGGGAGGCTCGATCTGCCACGCGCGTTGCGCATGCGCGAGCGCCGGCGCAAGCTCGCCTTCGTCTTCGAGCAACAACGCAAAATTGAAATGGCAGAGCGCATACAGGCTGTCATAAGCCAACGCGCGCTCAAAAGAGCTGCGTGCGCTGTCAACCTTGCCCAACTCGACGTAGGCGCGGCCCAGTTGATAATAGGGAATCGCTGCTTCGCTGCGCCGGTCCGGCGGGAGCTTTACATTGCGCGCAATTTCTTTTTGATAGTACGCTATCGCCTTCTCGAATTTTTGCTGGCGAAAAGTATTGTTGCCGAGATTATTCCAAACGCCGCGATAGTTGGGATCAAGCTCCAGCACTTTGTGATACGAATTCTCCGCCTTTTCCCATTGCCCAATTTCGGAGTTCACGCGTGCGCGCATGAAATGAACGTTCGCGCTATTCGGCGCAAGCTTTTGCGCGCTGTCCGTAATTGCCAGCGCGATATCGAATTCGTTTTGGCGCAGGGCCTCGTTCGCTTGCAACAGTAGAAATTCGCTTTGGGCGACCGCCTCCGCGGGTTCTTCTATGGGTTGAGAAGAACAACTGCAGATTAATAACACGAGCGCGGCATACCAATACGGTTTCAACATTTTTCCATCGACCTCGCATTCCTATCATTTAGAGAGAGAGTCTTTTTGCGTGCACGGAACACGGTTTGGTTTGAGGTTCGAGCCAAGCACAGAAAAAGACTCTTCCCTTGACACGGTAAATGACGCGCTAGTTATTGCAAAACGAGATGCACACCCGCCGCGAGTAATCCACCGAGCACCGGCCCGGCCACTGCAATCCAAGCATAGCCCCAATTGCTGTCTCTTTTGTTGGGAATAGGAAGAAGGTAGTGCATCACACGCGGCGCGAGGTCGCGCGCGGGATTGATCGCATAGCCGGTCGTGCCGCCGAGCGAAAGGCCGATGGCGAGCACCAACAGCGCCACCGGCAGCGCATTGAGCGCGCCGAGTCCGACCGTGGGCGTGACCATCGCCAAAACGCCGAAAACCAAAACGAATGTACCGATGATTTCGGAGAGCAGATTGGAAAGAGTATTGCGGATTTGAGGAGCAGTGCAGAAGACGGCGAGTTTGCCTTCGCGATTGTCCGTTTTTGCGAAGTGATCTTTATATTGCAGCCACACGAGCAGCGCACCGAGCGCGCCGCCCAGCATTTGCGCGAGCATATATGCCGGAACCTTCGCCCATGCAAATTGTTCCGCGACAGCCAGTGCAATCGTGACCGCCGGGTTGAGGTGCGCGCCGCTCACGCCGGCAACCACGAACACGGCAACGAACACCGCCATGGCCCAGCCGAACGTGATGACGATCCAACCACTATTGCTGCCTTTCGTGTCTTTCAACACGACGTTGGCAACTACGCCGTCGCCGAGCAACACGAGCAGCGCCGTGCCGAGCAACTCGCCCAGAAAAGGGGTCATGCACTTCCTCCTCGCCAAGAGAATGAGTGGAATGAGGTATTAACCAGATATTGGATTGGTGATTTTCATCAGTCACACTGCCTCATATTGTTGAAAGAACAAATCACTCGTACAGATTTCGGAGATCGGCCCCGGCCAACTCCACTAAAAAGGCTGCAATTTTTTGCGTCACCGCTTCGAAGAAACGTTTGCCTTTCTCGGCGTTCGCCGCAGCCGGATTGCCCACGCCGGTATCGCGCGTGGCGCGCAGCCAATCGCGCGGCGTCCACGCTGGTCGTTTTGATTGCTGGCCTTCCAGCGCCGTAATCCTCCGCCCATGTTGCAGCGTTACGGCCTTCGCTGATCTGGCTTCGGCTTTGGCTTGCTGTGCTTCCACTTCTACCACTGTCAGCCGGTGTTCGATATGGACCGAGTGCGGCGGTGATCTGTTGTTCCAGGTCGGCGAT
>JABWAN010000473.1 GCA_013361015.1 Candidatus Zhuqueibacterota bacterium
AACTCACCTAAAATGCTCGTGCCCGAGCGTGCGCATCCCATGACCAGGGCAATGTTCATCGTGATGATTTTTCGTTTCGAAATGAGCCTGACACGCGCAGCGCTCGGCCATTCTTCCGAACAGCCAAAATAACTTGAGGAATACTACTTGCTAGTGGCGGGTTTTGCGGGAGTCGGTGAAATAATTCTTACATGCGAGAAATAAAGGGCGAGAAGAAAAAGCAAAGGAGGCGGTTCTCAACGTGGGCGAGGCCACGACAAAAAGGGGGCTTGCGAATGAGCGCCAGCTGTCGCGTTGGCGCAACGCTAGCTTCGTTGCAAGAATATAAAGTATTCGTCAAAGCCTCGTGGCATCGAGGCTGGAAAGTATCACGGGCAAATCGCCGGTGCGCAGCGTGCGCGCATCTAGCCACAAACGATCCTCGCGCACATAGCCGAGCACTGGCGCCGGCGCCATGCGCAAGTCATGGGCAAGCACATGCGCGGAGCGTGTCGGGCTTTGCAGCACGACAGCATGGCTCGGAATTTTTTCCAATGGCAGCGCCCCGCTGCCCGCTTCGCTTTCCGAGGGTTCGAGGCTGAGTTGAAGCCTATCTGCAAAACTTGCATGCAGCAGAGCTTTCAATTGTTCCGCGCGCTGTTGTACTGCCGGCAGCGGTTCCGTCATCATGCGAAAGACTTCATGCTGTTCAGTCAAACGAGAAGGATTCAAAAACAAACGCAGCGTGCTCTCCAGCAATGCCAGTGTGAGCTTGTCGCAACGCAGCGCGCGCATCAAAGGATTCTTTTTCACTTTGCTGATGAGGTCGCGCTTGCCCACGAGCAATCCGCATTGCGGCCCGCCGAGCACTTTGTCGCCACTAAAGGTGACGACCTCTGCGCCCGCGGCAATGCTCTCCGCGACCACCGGCTCATAGGGCAGGCCCCATTGGCGCAGATCGACCAGCACGCCGCCGCCGAGATCGTGAACGACGAGCACGTTCTTCTCGCGCGCGAGCCTAGCCAATTCTCGTAACTCGACCTCGTGTGTGAAACCGAGAATGCGATAGTTGCTCGTGTGAACCATAAGAAAGCCCGCGGTGCGTGGAGTGATCGCGTTGGCATAGTCTGCAAGCTTCGTTTTATTCGTCGTGCCGATTTCAACGAGACGCGCGCCGCTCTTCTTCACCACCTCCGGCATGCGAAACGAGCCGCCGATTTCCACAAGCTGCCCGCGCGAGGTGATGATCTCTTTCTTATTCGCAAAGGTGTTGAGCGCGAGCAGCACGGCCGCGGCATTGTTATTCACGACGCATGCCGCTTCGGCCCCCGTCAATTCGCGCAGCAATCGTTCGACGTGTTGATGCCGGTCGCCGCGCTTGCCGGTGGCAAGATCGAGTTCCAAATTGCAGTAACCGTCGAGCACTTCTTGCATGGCTGTTTTTGCAGCCGAGGAAAGCACGGCGCGGCCCAAGCCAGTGTGAAGAATCACGCCCGTGGCGTTGATCACTTTTTTCAAGCTTGGCGTGAGCAATCGAGCCGCTTCTTCAAACGTCAACGCGACGGCTTGCTCTAATGCACGAGCTTCATCGAGGGATTCGGGAACGTGTCTCATCCAACTCGCGCGCAACGTCGCAACCGCACGGCGTGTACATTGCGTCAAGATTTCAGAAGAGAGCGAGGAAGACAGGCTTTGCAGGCGTTCGTGCTGCAGAAGTTTTTCTATCGCAGGTAAGAAACGCAAAGGTTGTTCGGGCGACATGGGGCATCATCCTGGTTATGTGGCTTGCAATATATCACCCAAAGATTGGCAAAGCAAGCCCCGTACGTGCCGCGCCGTCGAAGAGTGCGTGGCCTGTTTGATTTATCCGCGCTCCCCAGGTGGTAGCCCGCAATGAAGTGCTTTCCATCCTCTGCTTCCATTCACAAAATTTACGCGCTCAAGTCACGGTCTTGGCAAGCAAAATTTTCTTCACACCCATCTCCGCTCAGTTCACGCAAAGAGTTAGCGCGCCATCGACAAATCCCATGCCAGCACACCCGTAATAAGGCTTGACAATGATAGCGCATATTCTAAATTAACGAGTCGTTTAAAATTCAGATGAACGCTTGTTGCAAACTTATCTCGACGGGATTGACGCATGAGCATCACCATTCAAGAAGTGCAGCACCTCGCGAAACTGGCTAAACTTTCGTTCAGTGAAGTTGAGCTTGCAAAGATCGCGAAAGAATTGGATGAGATCGTCGGCTACGTCGAGCAATTGAAAGAGTTGAACGTCGAGGACATCGCACCCACTTCGCATGTGCTCGATCTCGCCAATGTTTTTCGCGAGGACAAAGTCGAGTCGGCATTGCCCGTTGAAGAAGTTTTGCGCAATGCGCCCGCGACGAATCACGGCTATTTCAGCGTGCCGAAAGTGATTGGATGATGAAGATTCTCGGCGTGATCCCCGCGCGATATGCCTCCACGCGCTTTCCCGGCAAGCCGCTCGCGTTGGTTGCAGGCAAGCCCATGATTCAATGCGTGTATGAACGCGCGCAGCAAGCCCGCATGCTCACAGATTTGTGCGTGGCCACGGATGACGAGCGCATCGCGAATGTGGTCGAAGGTTTCGGCGGGCAAGTGTTCATGACCGCGGATGATCATCCTAGCGGCAGTGATCGCATCGCGGAAGTTGTGGGCAGCTATTTGCCGAACATCGACATCGTGGTCAACATTCAAGGCGACGAGCCGCTCATTGCGCCGGACGCGATTGATCTCGCGGTGAGCATTCTGCGCACCGATCCCAATGCCGAAGTGAGCACGCTCGCGCGACCGATCACGAGTGTGAGTGAGTTGGAGAATCCGAATATCGTGAAAGTCGTTGTTGCTTCTGATCAAACCGCGCTCTACTTCTCCCGCTCGCCCATTCCCTTTTGCCGCGATTGCAAAACCCGCGAAGACTGGCTCAAGTTCTATCCATATTTGAAACACCTCGGCGTGTATGTTTATCGCCGCGAAGCTTTGCTAGAGTTTGTCGATTGGCCGCCCGGCAATTTGGAGCGCATCGAACAACTCGAGCAACTGCGCTTTCTCGAACACGGCATCAAAATCCACGTCGCGCGCACGGAATATGATAGCCGCTGCGTAGATACGCCCGAGGATTTGGAGGCGCTGAATCGGGATTTGATGACGGACAAAAATTTTTCCAACGGATAGAAAAATCCAACGGGTGAAAACGCAATCCGTTGGGTTCTTCAATCAGTTGGAGAGTCCTTTTCGACTGTAGTTCATCACGACAAATTCAATATGACGAAATTGCGAGCAACTAAAACGCGCAAACGCGCTTCGGACGACTTGCTTCCTGAATATCGTTTTGATTACAGCAAAGCCCGCCCGAATCGTTTCGCGAATTGTCCCAAAGAAAGAGTCTTGGTTGTGATGATTGACCCCGAAGTCGCCAAAGTATTTACGACGCCCGAATCTGTGAATGGCGTTCTCCGAGCCGTGGTCAATGCGATGCCGCGAGCGCCCAAGTCCAAAGCTGCGATTCGCCGCAAAGCACAATGACAGCGCACGCAAGGCCGCAAAGCACCCGCAAAGAAAAAAAGCGAAGCCATGACGAAAAAATGATTGGCAGAAAAATAAAGCTTGGCATCATTAAAATCTTTCCGCCATCCAGCTTTCTTCATTAAAAAGCTTTTCTTTGCGAAACCTTTGCGTCTTTGCGCCTTTGCGTGATGCTTTTGATTTTGACTTGAACAAAAGCAATGGCAGAAAAATGAAGCATGGCTTTAAACATTTTTCTGCCCTCCCTCTTTCTGCCATTAAAATCTTTCCGTCATTAAAACGAGGCTTGCAACGTGGAGCGCTTCACGAAACAATCGAAGACGAAATACCTCTTCATCACCGGCGGTGTGGTTTCCTCGCTCGGCAAAGGCGTGGCCTCGGCTGCCATCGGCGTGTTGCTCAAAAGCCGCGGACTCAAAGTCACCATGCTCAAGTTCGACCCCTACATCAACGTCGATCCCGGCACCATGAGTCCGTATCAGCACGGCGAAGTATTCGTCACCGATGACGGCGCGGAAACCGATCTCGACCTCGGCCACTACGAGCGTTTCATCGACGTGAACATGTCCAAGCGCAACAACGCCACCACCGGCCAAATCTATTACACGGTCATCACCAAAGAACGTCGCGGCGATTACCTCGGCAAGACCGTGCAAGTGATTCCGCACATCACCGATGAAATTAAAAGCCGCATCACGCAGGCGAGCGAGAACGGTTATTACGACGTGGTGCTCACTGAAGTCGGCGGCACGGTCGGCGACATCGAGAGCCTTCCGTTTCTCGAAGCCATTCGGCAATTTCGTTTCGAGGTGGGCTTCGCGAACTGCGCGGACATTCATCTCACGCTCGTGCCGTACATTCATGCCTCCGGCGAATTGAAAACCAAGCCCACGCAACATTCCGTGATGCGTTTGCGCGAGATCGGCATTCAGCCCGACATTCTCCTTTGCCGCACGGAGCAAAGTCTCTCGCAAGATTTGCGCGACAAGATCGGCCTCTTCTGCAACGTCGCGCCCGAGTGCGTCATCGAAGCACGCGACGTTTCGACCATTTATGAAATTCCCGTGCTCTTTGAAGAAGGCGGCCTCGGCGAAATTTTGGAAAAGCGTTTGGGCTTGAGCGCGCTCAGCGCCAAAGACGAGCAAGCCAAGCAAACCAATTTGGAAAATTGGCGCCAGCTCGCGCAGCGCATCAAGCAACCGAGCCGGACGGTTGATATCGGCATTTGCGGCAAGTATGTCGGCCTCAAAGATTCGTATAAGAGCATCATCGAATCCTTTATTCATGCGGGCGTGGAGAACGATGCGCGCGTGAACTTGCATTGGATCGATTCCGAAGCCATTGAGCAAAGCGGCGTACCCGAAGAGATGTATCTCATGCACGGTTTGCTCGTGTGCCCCGGCTTCGGTAGTCGCGGCACCGAAGGGAAGATCAAAGCCATTCAATTCGCGCGCGAGCGCAAGCTGCCGTTCTTCGGCATTTGTTTGGGATTGCAATGCGCCGTCATCGAGTTCAGCCGCAACGTGTGCGGGCTTGCGGGCGCGAACAGCACGGAGTTCGAAGAGCGGCCCGCGCATCCCGTGATCGACAAAATGGAAACGCAAGTCAATCTCACGCAGATTGGCGGCACCATGCGCCTCGGCGCGTATCGTTGCGAGCTCAAGCCCGGCACGCGCACGCACGCGGCGTATAATAGTTCAGAAATTTCCGAGCGGCATCGCCATCGTTGG
>JABWAN010000474.1 GCA_013361015.1 Candidatus Zhuqueibacterota bacterium
AAGGCGCAAATTCAGCACGACGCTTTCATAATCTGCCTTGCCCATGAAACCGGTGAGCGGGCTCATGGCGCCGTTGGCGATCATTTCCAAATCGGAGACGCCGATTTCGGTGAGCTGAATCTTCTTCAAATTACTCGCTCGGCGTATTGCGGCTTCCCGCTCTTCGCCGTGCAGAAAGCGGTTGATTAACTTACCGCCGTGAGGGATGCTAAGAGACATGATTGCTGCTCTCCACTAATGTTTTGGGTTGAGGTGATATGTTGATGCGATGGGTATAGATTCTGTTTTTCAGAAAATTTGCCAGAGCTTCCGTGCATGGCAGCTCCAGAAAACGATAAACCTGCTGCATCACCTCCAGGGGATGCAAACAGAATTCTTCGTAGTGGAATTCATAATAGTAGCGTTGGCGCGGGCCATATTCGCGCACGCGCGCCACATGCTGCCGTTGCAGCGCTTTCCAAAACTCGCGATCGGGTTGTATTCCCAAGGCCCGTTTGTCGCTCGCCGAGAGTGAAGTCGCGACATCTTCTTCGTTGCGAACGATGTGCAGCAGCCGCGCGTTGGGATAAAGCTCCACGAACAGCGGCAAGGTCACGCAGGTGCGCGGGTCTTTAAAGCCCCAACGCGAAATTCCATCGTAACCTGCTGCGAGGTATTTCAAGAGGCCCTGCTTCGCAATGCGGTTGCGCACGAGAACACGTTTAGCCAAAACGTCCGCGACCGGCATGAGGGGAGAACGCGCCCAATTCGCGCCGCCGCCCATAATCACTCGATCGTTGAGATCCACGAAGAATTTGGACTCGTGATGGTGCATGTTGGCTTGCATGAACACGCCAAAGCGGTGCAAGATCTCCGCAAGAATCGAAGTGCCGGAATGGTGCATGCCGAGCACGATTACCGGGTCGTCACGGAGGCGTGCGGAGCTATTGGTCATTGGGTCGTTGCCGGTCATTGCGCTATCGCATTCGTTGTGTCCGCATAGAGCAAACCTGCAATTTCGGAAAAATGGCTACTCGTGCTGCTGAGAAATCTTTTCATAGTGCTGCGGGTTGCGCATGTTAAGGCAGCAACAGCCTCTGCAAAGAATCATTCATACGAGTCGACTAGACTTGGTAGTTCAAAAATTCGAGCGTGGGGCGCAGCAATTCTTCCACCTCACGCGCTTCTGCCTCGGTCAAGTTCTCGCGCCAGCGTCCCACGCGCGCGCGATGATCCTCCCGAAACCACTTCACTTGCTTTTCGGCGTGATAAGAATCTGCGGTTTCATTTTGAATTTTTTTGCAGAACTCGAACACTGACGGATGCTCGGGCAGCTCCAAAAATTTCAGCAACACGCGCGCATGGCTTTCCGGCGCTTCCAACAACTCTTCATATCTAATTTCAAAATGCTCCACGTCTGCGAGGTCTTGTCGTGCGATCTTCAGCACGGCTTGCCAGGCATGGGCGCAGCGCAATATGCCGCGCTGCTCCGTCATGAGCTGTTTCCAATTGGGTGGCTTCAAATGCTTCCATTCTTCCCCGCCGACGCCGGGCAGCATGGAACAAGCCACGTCGCGCCCGTCGCGAATGATGTGAATGAGCTTGGCTTCCGGAAACACGGCTCGAATGAAGGGAATGCGCAACACGCTACGCGGGCATTTTTCCACAAACATTGCGGCCGCGCCTTTTTCTTCGGCGAAGCGTTTTCGAATTTTGTGCCGGACTTTCGGCGTAGCGTGCTCCGCAGTCAAACGGTGCGAGTCATTCTCGCCCAAGCCCGCTTTGTTCCAAACCGAATGCGCTTCGTGCTTGTAGCACACTTCGGGATGAGCGCCGATCAACTCGCCTAAAATGCTCGTGCCGGAACGTGCGCAGCCCATGATGAGCGCGAGATTCAAACGGTCTTCAATCAAACCCATATCCCTGCCATTGCCAATACTGCAATGCAAAATTTTTTCCGGCAACAACGAGCGCTCCGGCATAATCCGCCGCAGGCTCGAAGGCAAACATAGACCAACGCTCGGCTTCTTGAGGATCGGGCCGGGTTTGCAGCAAGGCCGCAAGCTCGCCGGGAAGAAAGGCAACCTCGAAGCGGTCCAGCGGATGTGACAAACCTTCGCCGAGCGCTTTGATGAACGCCTCTTTACGCGTCCAGCAATTGAAGAAGGCGATTTGTTTTTGCTCTTGCGGCAAGGCGCAAAACTGCCCGGCTTCGCGCTCTGAAAAAAAACGCCGCGCGATTTGCTCCGCGTCGCTGATGGGATGAATGTGCTCCACATCGACGCCAAGCGCGTGCCCGCGTGTGATTGCGCACAGTGCCAGCTCTTTGGCATGTGAAAGATTGAAACAAAAATTTTCCGGATGTTTCGCTTTAGCCAGCTTCGGTTTGCCATGAGTCTCGTATTCGAATGTGATTACATTGGCAGCGACTCCCAAGTAGCGTCCTAAAATATCGCGCAACACGCCGCGCGCGACGACGAAGCGCCGGCGATGCTGCTCAAACTGGAAACACGAAGCGCGCTCAAATTCATCGGCAGAAAGTGTAGCCTGCAATTTCCAAAATACTGCTTCCGGTTGCTCCAAAGACGCGCGCCACACGTGAACTTCATGCATGTGCAATGTGATCGGCGTGGCGGGCGCAATCTGCCAATGCTCGTGTCTGCTCATCGTGCCTGCGATGACAATAGGCTGTCAACCAAACCATAAAACGCTTCCCGTTCGCGCGCCAGCGAGTATTCTTGCGCCATGTTCTTCCCATTGCGGCGCAGCGCCGTTCGCAAAGCCGAGTCGATGAGCAAATGCTCAATCATCCTCAGGTGCGCCGCTTCGTCATTGTAAGCCGGCATCAGACATGTGTCTTCATGCTTGCAAAAGCCACGATTGCCAACGGCATCCGAGCAAATGACGGCGCAGCCCGCGGCCATGGCCTCCAGTGCCGGGAGATAGAATCCTTCGGTTTCGTGCGGCAGTGCGACAAAAACCTCGCTCCTCTGCAAACGCCCTGCAAACTCCTCGCGTGGAATCAAATCAATCAACAATTCGACGCGAAGGCCTCTGGCCTGCAGCGTTTCGAAGAGGCGCTGTCCCAACGCCGGATTTTTGCGCGCCCAGATAAATATCGAGTTCTCATGTTTAGCGCCGGCCGTAGAAAACATTTCCAGCGGAATGCCGTTTTTGATCACATGAATCTCACCCGCAGCATGCGGCGCAATTGCGGCGGCGACTTCCTCGCTTACACATACGCGCCATGCCGGTCTCGACAAGTATTGAAAGCGTTTGTCTCCGCGTTCCGCGTGTTTGACATGTTGAATATAATTGATCACACGCATGCGGCGCGGCATCGTCGGAACATATTCCCAATCACGGCCGGCCAGAAAGAGCAGATCGTAATGCTCAAGCGCGAGAATCTCGGCGAAATTTTCATGCGGCACGAAATCCCAAAACGCGCGCGCTTCGCTCTCGTCCGAGTCCGGCATGAGATAGAGATGCGGCTCCAATTGTGGATGCGCCAAACAATGCCGGAAATAATCGCGCACTTTGAATTGCCCGCCGGAGGGCTTTTTGAATTTTCGGATAAAAAGAATCTTGGTCTTCATAAGGAATTCAGGGAAATCGACCCTGCACGCAAACGCTGCGGAAGCGTTCGCGGCTAATTTTGTGCAAGCCCGGCTTCGCCTTTTTCTAATGCCTCAAAACTGATGCGTCGCAGCTTGAACAGATTCGTCGTTGCAGTGTTCCCGCCTTCTTTCATCGTTACGGCGCAGGAGAAGCCCGCGCTTTGCACCGCTGCGACCGCGGCTTCGGAAATATGCTTGGGCTTGCCGAAGGGATACGCGAACGGAAACGCGCGCGCGCCGAGGCGTTCCTGCAAATCGGCATGGCAGCCGTGAATCTCGCTGTCCAATTCTGTCGCGGCGATTTGGCTCAATGGCGGGTGCGTGCGCGTGTGCCCGCCGATTTCATGGCCGTTGCGCTGCAAGTCTTCGATCTCTTCCCAGCTCATCGTTTGATAAGCTTCGTGGCGCAGATAATCTGCAAGCATTGCTGCCGAAACTTTGAGCTGCTCGTGCAGGCTCGCGTCGATGCGCGCTTTCATCTCTGCGGGCGTGACTTTGATGCGGCGCCGGAAAATTTTATAAAAGGCGAGTTTATCTTCATCCTCCTGCAAAGAAAACGCGCCGAAGTCGAAGTCGCTCAAATCCAAACACGCTTGCGTGGTCAATGCCAGCAGGGCTTCGAGACGGTCGAAATAACCCGGGCATGCCGCCGGAGTTCCGCGCACGCGCTGCGTGATGATGAAAAACGTCGCAGTCGCGCGATAGCGTTCGAGCACGGGCTTGCCATATTGGTAAGCACCGAAACAGCCGTCGTCAAAGGTGATTGCGCACACGCCGTCAAGCTGCTCGCCGTTCTGAATGGCAGTGACAATGCTTTGCAAAGGCACGATCTCGAAACGCGCTGCCAGCTCGGCGATTTGCCGGTCAAACTCTGCTTGCGTGTCCCACTCTTTGCGCAGCCGGGCATTGAGCGCGCTGGGCGAATGCGCGAGCACATTGTGATAGTTTACAATGAGCATGCCTAAAACATTCTTTCAGAGGATTGCGGCTCGTACGTGTGTGGCTCGCGTTTCACCCAATATGTTTCAGCTTGCTTGTCGAAGCGCTCGTGCAGCGGATCTTTGCGCAGCAGTTTCATCACCAGTGCGATCGGCGTGAACATGCCATAAAATAATACCGTCAAAATTACGCGCGTCATGACGAAACCCATGGCCACGGCGAGCGCCATCCAGCCACGATAGGCTTCCCACTCCAAATCATTTGGATCGTCAGGATCGTCCGTCGCTTCGTTCAACAAACCTGGAGCCGTTGCGTCGTCGCCTTCGCTGCCCCACCAAATGCCGCAGTGCTTACACTGCCAGATGACCGGGGGGTGTTCACGTAACTTGGATTGCATCTTGATTTCCTCCTTTGTTTCATTGCAGATTGTCACAAACAACGTTTCTATCTTCCACTGCCGGGCGGATGTATTCCTCCAGAATGGTTTTTATTTTTTTAACGGTTTCGGTTTCTTCTTCTGCAGGAGCTGATTCGGCCTCACTCATTTCAATGATAAAGCGACCGGATTCAAGGAATTTCTGGATATGATCTTTGATTACGTTCTGAATTTCCAACCACTCCACATCTTCTCGTTTAGTTACGGTGATGAAGTTGCTCATATAGAAAACACGGTCAACGAATGGGTAATCGAACAACTCCTGCGCCAGGGGTGC
>JABWAN010000475.1 GCA_013361015.1 Candidatus Zhuqueibacterota bacterium
AGCGGCAGCGGACGCACGAAGAAGCGCAGCAATGCGGCCGCTGCCGTTTCCGTTTTCGAGGCGGGTGCGTCATGCCGCTCTGGCGCGGATGGAAGATTTTCATACGTCTCGCTTCGTTCCACAAAAGCAGCTTTTGCAGCGTACTGCGTTGGCGAGGCGCTGCGAGGAGGAGATGTTTCCGTGGCGATTTCTTGCGGCAAGGCAATAGAGCCGCCCGAGCCGTTTTCGCCGAACCAATCGGAAGGATAGGTTATTATCTCGTAGGGCATGGCCGGAAGCAATTCGGTGAAAAGCATGCGAAGGTCATTCGCCAATTTTTGCGCGCCCGCGGCCGAAGTCTCCGGTAAAACGAGGCCGAGGTGTTGTACATCCAACCAGCCGGCGTCATCCGTGAAACGCACACGCTGAAACAGTGTTTGCGCAACGCGGCGCGAGAAGTCACGGCGCGCGGCGTTATTGCCAAGCGCGAGAATGATCACGGAAAATTCGTGGTTGTTGCGATCGGCGCGCCCGCGCTCGCGTTCCATGACAGCATGCAATTGTTTGGCGGAAAGAAGCTCTCGCATGGGAGTTTTCAGAGGCGTTGATATAACCAATCCGGAACAAAGAACCGGCGTTGATTCAACACACAACCCAGCACGTCCACTTCCGCTTTCTCCAATACGCGCTGCGCGGCAAGCACGGCTTCGCGTTTCGTCTTATGCGCTTGGACGATTAAGATCACGCCGTCGCACAGCTTGCTCAGCTCCGCAGCCTCGATGCCGCGCAGCAAAGGCGGAAGGTCGAGAAAGATGAATTCGAATTGCGTTTTCAGCTCGCGCAACAACTCGCCGAACCTGGCGATTTCATAATAGTGCAATGACTTCGCATGGGTGTGGCCCACGGTGAGCAGCTTCAGGCTTGACCGTGGCACGTCTTTAAGGGCTTCCAACCAAACGAGTTCCTCGCGCAGCAGCTCGGAAACTCCACTTGCGCGATCGACGCCAAAGAGCCGGTGCAAAGAGGGATGCTGCAACTGTGTGTCGATCAACAGCGCTTGCGTTTCACGCCGGCCGTCGTGCTTCGCATTTGTGCTTGTCTGCGCATGCTTGTGCGCAAATATTTCTCCGGCTGCGCTCAGGTTGTGCGCCACGAGCAGAGCGGTCGCCACCGCCAGTGTCGAGGTGCCTTCGCCCGGTTGCGCGCTGGCAAATCCGATAACGCACGGCGTTTTGTCTTTCTTGGCAAAGAGGAGATTGTGCGCCAGGCACTGCAGGTCATTACGCCATTGCGCGAGCTCCGCAGGCCAGTCGTGGAAATCCTCACGCGTAATGTGTGCGATCAACTTGCCGCCCTCGCGCGAGAGGAGCGCATCTTCCCTCTTGGTAGCGAGTCGCACTGGTACGGGCCTCGCTTCTTCGCCGTTCTTTTTGATTTCTGGCTCCAAGGTCATGGCAGGAAAACCATTCGCTTTCTCGTGCTGCATCACTCACTTGATTTCGGCGCTTGGGGAAAAATTTCTTCGACCGACATACCAAAAAATGCCGCCACTCTTTCTTTGAATACGTCGGGGGGATCAATGCGGCCGCCCTCGACCATCGAAAGATAAGGCGCGCTGCATTCCAACTTGATCGCCAACTCGTATTGCTTGATACCCTTTTCCCAACGCCTGAGCTTTAGCAAATTCTTCATCACGGTCTCTTTCGCTTGAGACTTATCTGACACCCTCCATCAAGCTCCGCATATTCACCGCACGCACCGCACCTAACAGGGCCAACCCCGAAAGCTGCTCCAACTCTGAAGCCGAGTTGATGGAACGATCGAAATACTCGACGAACAACGCCAAACTCACGCCCGCGAGGATTCCCAAAATCGCGGCCAGCGCCACGTTCAAAGCTTTGCGCGGCTTCGCGGGTTTACCGGGAACCACCGCGGGGCTGAAGACTTTGATCTGCACGCCTTTTTCCGATTTGGCCAAAGAGATGCGCGCTTCCTCGCGCTGCCGCAACAACATCGAATACACGTCCCGGCGATCATTCAAGCCGCGGCTGAATTGTGAAAACTGATATTCCTTTTGTGCAAATTGCGAAATCTCTTGCGTCACTTGCGCGATGGAGGATTGCAGCACCGCCTCTTCCGCTTTCAGCGCGCGGATTACCGTCGCTTCTTCCGCGAGAATTTGTTTGATCTCGTTGGTGATTTTGCCGCGTGTCGCCGCGATCTGCTGTTCCAACTCGACAACTTCCTCGTATTGTGGTGTGAACTTCTGCAGCAACTTCTGTTTGAGCAGCTCCATGTCCAGCCATTCGCCTTTCAGCTTGGCAATGTGTTTTTCACGGCTAGGGCTGTCGCTCGTTTCCGTGGCCGGAATGTTGACGTCTTCACCTTGCGCAAATTGCTCTTGTATCACCGCAAACCGCGCTTCTTTGCTGAGTCGTTTTGTACGCACCGAGGTGAGGCTTTTTTCATAATCCGAGAGGCGGTTCAACAAGATTGCGCTTTGCGCTTCCGGCGACAGGACCGCGCCCTTTTGTTTGAAATCCGCCTGCTTTTGCTCCAACTGGCGCAACTGTTCATCGGCAAGGCGGGTTTGTTCATCAAAAAAACTCAATGCTCTTGCTTCGTTGTAGACTTCGGAACGATAAGCAGAGTACGTGTCGATGACTTTTGCGACGACCGCGGCAACGAGCGCGGAGTCTTTCGCTTCGTAACCAATGGTGATGACGTTACTGCTCTTCACGCGTTCCACGCTCAACGTTTTCATAAACAGCTCGACGGCGCGTTCAAAACGAAGCTGCTTTTCCGCCGCGTTTTTTGCAGGCTCGTCCTGCCCCAATTCCTCGAGGCGGAATGCCGTGACTACACGTTCGGCAATCGGGCGGCTTTTGATCATTTCGATCTCGGTATCGATCCAGTCAAAATTCTCAAATGCCGAAAGCGGGTTCATATTGAAGAGCATGGCCTTTTCCGCTTCCAGATTGCGCTCTACCACAATTTTCGCCGCCGCTTCATAAACCGGCGCAACGAGAAAACTGCCGAGCGCAACGGCGCTAACGATCACAACGAAGACCGTCAAAATCAAACGGCGACGTTTGAATAAAACGAAGAGCGCATGCCCGCGCGGTGCGAATGCGCCATCACCTCCCGGTTTAATTCCTCCCTGGAGGGGGGCTAGGGGGGTGTTTTCGCGAACTAAAATTTCGTTCGGATTATGATTCACACTTTCATCCTTTGCAAATCTCCACTTCACAGCGCAACGACGCCACCAAGGACACCCCCCGCCCCCTCACGAGAGGAATTGTCTCATCTATTGCTCCACCATAATGCTTGCAAATAAACATTCAGTGGCGGCAGCACGCCGTCATAAACTTGTTTTAAGAACGCGCTCACATTGCCGATGACCGTCTTCGGCACGTAAATTACGTCTTGGGCGTGCACGTAAAGCGCATTGCTGCTCACTTCACCGCTGCTCGCATGAATTGCTTTGCTTAAGTCAAGGCGCAACGCTTGAATTTCACGATTGCGGCCCGGGCGCAGCAACAGCACGCTTTTGAGCTTTGCCGTTTGCGTCGGACCTCCCGCGGCCGTGAGCGCTTGCAGCAGCGTCATGTCTTTCTGTATCGGGTATCCTCCGGGTGATTTCACTTCGCCGAGCACATAGATTTGGCTCGCGCCAAATTGCCGCACGAACACGGTGACTTCGGGATTCAGCACGAATTGCGCATAGGTCGTGCTCACGAGGCTATCGAGCTGCGCCGGCGTCATGCCGAGCACAAACACTTCGTCCATCTTTTCGAGCGAGATTCTGCCATCGGGCCGCACAGCCACCGTTTCGTTGAAACGCGGATTGTTGAAGAATTTCACTTCAACCACGTCACCGAAGCCCAATTGATACTCTGGAAATGTTGTTACTTGCGGAGGTTGAAAAATTTCCGGCCGTGCTTGCGCGGAGGATTCGTCTTTCAGAGCCGTCCAACTGGAGCATCCGAAAAATATGCAGAGGCTCAACGTACATCCGATCATTCCCTGCTTGAGCGGGATGTTCTTGTGCAAACGATTTCCAACAATGTATGCTGTTTTATCCAAACCGAGAAAGACACCCTCTTGGCCCCCCGCGAAGTGGGAATAATTGGGCGCATCTCTTTTCATCGCTTTTGTATTCATCGCAACGCAGCAGTCGTAATAAAAATTTATTCAGAAATCAGAGCCAAAAAAAAATCGCCGCACTTTAAACTGGCAAATTTTTGGCGCAACTATTTTGGTTCGATTTGGCTTTGCACACGGCCGCAAAAATCTGCTTGAGCGTGTTTTCGTCGATTGGTTTCGGCATGCGATAGATCACACCTTTGGTGACCGCGGCTTGTGCGGCTTCGTATTGCTCATTTTCAAAAAGAAAAATCGAAGGAATGTCTGGATGATAACTCTTCGCAATCGTGAACGCGTCGAGTCCGGAGAGCGGCTGAATGTCGGGATCAAAGATGATGAGGCTCACTTCATTTTGCAGCAAGTACTCGAACAAAGCCTTGACCGTTGCGATAGCGACGACGCGAGTTTGCATATCGGTCAAAACGTTTGCTGCAAGCTTTTGTACCGCAGCATCCGCAGACACGACGAGAATTGTCCACCTTGGGTTATTCATGGAATACACATCAAGCAGCGACAACACAACCATGATCGGAGAGGCAGTGCGAAGGAGGGGGCGTGCAGATCGTTCTGCGATTGTAGGACCGTTATTGCAATAGGCAAGTCTTGCGCCAAACATGCGTGCAAGCATGAGGAGCGTTGATCCCGCAAGAGTAAATACTCTAACCGTCTTGATTATTGGCGTTTGCTCCTTCACTTTCTGGGCTAGGACTGATTGGGTTGTCGCAGAGAGAAAGGGAGGGGACTGACAACGGTGTCGTAGCTTGCTTTGCGAGGGCGTGAATTATACCGCGAGGATACCGAGAAAATCAGCCATTGACAATGCCGTCGCGAAATTGACAGCGATGTCAGCCGCGGGCTGTGTATAAAAACAAAAACCACGGGTCTATCCGTGGCTCAACAGTTATGAGATCTATTGCTGTTTTTGAGAATGAAAAGGGCGAATGGCATTATTTTACTTCTGCTCGAAATTCGATTTCGCTCTCTCCACGCCGTTGGCATAATTGCGCAAATTGCCGTAACGCTGCAACATGCGATAAATAGTGCGATCGCTGATGCCCGCAATACGTGCCATGGATATACCTCGCTCAGCCCTGGCGCTGCTTG
>JABWAN010000476.1 GCA_013361015.1 Candidatus Zhuqueibacterota bacterium
GAAAGCATGCAGAAGCGTCTGTTCTCATTGCTCACCCTGGCATTGGCTTTTTCCGTCCATGCCCAGGTTTTGACAATAAAAGATAAAATCACACACCAGCCTCTGGAGAGTGTGAGCGTATATAGCAAGAATCCCTCAGCATTCGGTGTAACCGATGCCCGCGGAAACGTCGCGTTGTCCCGCTTCACCAATGCTGACAGCATCCATATAGATCTCATCGGCTACGAGCACGGCATTTACAGCTATAAGCAGCTCGAAGAGAAACGATTCGTTCTGCTTCTGAACGAAACCTCGATCCTGCTTAACGGCATGGTGGTCTCAGCCGTTCGTTGGGCCCAGGAGCTGCGCGAAGTTCCCAACAAGATTGCTGCGATCGGAAGTTCGGAAACCAATTTACAGAACCCACAAACCGCGGCCGATCTGCTCGGCACTTCCGGCGAAATTCTCATCCAAAAAAGTCAGTTGGGCGGCGGCAGTCCCATGATTCGAGGATTTGCCACCAATCGCGTGCTCATCGCGGTGGACGGCGTGCGCATGAATACCGCCATTTTCCGCGGCGGCAATTTGCAGAACGTCATCGCGCTCGATCCGCTTGCCACCAAGAACACCGAAGTGGTGTTTGGGCCAGGCTCGGTAAACTACGGCAGCGATGCCATCGGCGGGGTGATGGGGTTTCACACGTTGACACCCAGCTTTTCAAAGAATGGGCCTCCGCTGGTAAAAGGTACGGCCACGCTTAGGAATAGCTCAGCCAGTTTTGAAAAAACCGGCCATGCCGATTTGAGCCTCGGGTGGCAGAAATGGGCGTTCTTGAGCAGCGTGACGTATACCGATTTTGACGATCTCAAAATGGGCAGCAACGGGCCGGATGAATATCTGCGTCGAGAATTTCAGGATCGCGTCAATGGGCAGGACGTTGCCGCGAAAAATCCCAATCCGAAAGAACAGGCCGCGAGCGGTTACAGCCAGTGGAATCTGATGCAAAAAATCCGATTCGAGCCGAGCGCGGCGTGGAATTTCAGTTATGCACTCCACTATTCCGCCTCAACTGAGGTGCCCAGGTATGATCGGCTCATCGAATATCGCCGGGGCCGGCTGCGGTCAGCCGAATGGTATTATGGCCCGCAAAAATGGCTCATGAACGCATTCAACCTGCAGCACTCGGGGAAGAGCGGCTGGTACGATAGTGCGCGTTTGACACTGGCGCATCAGCGTTCTGAAGAAAGCCGCCACGATCGAAATTTTGGCGACACGCGCCTCAACCACCGCACCGAAACCGTCCATGCCTATACCGTCAATTTCGATTTCGACAAAAGCTTTCGCAAACGGCACCGTCTGTTCTATGGTGCGGAAGTTGTCCTGAATCGCGTTGGTTCAGTGGCGTCGGGTGAAAATATCGAAAGCGGAGCAGTGACGCCGATCAGCACGCGCTACCCCGACGGTTCAACGTGGAATTCTTATGCCGCTTACTTGAACTACCGCTGCAATGCCGGCTCAAAAGTTGTCTTGCAGTCCGGCCTGCGGTACAACCTGGTAACACTCGACGCGGAATTTGATACGCGCTTTTTTCCATTTCCTTTCACCTCCGCCAGCTTGAATACGAGCGCGCTCACCGGCAGCGCGGGCGTGGTTTATAATCCAGACGATAGTTGGAATTTTAGCTTAAATCTTTCGAGCGGATTCCGCGCGCCCAACATCGACGATGTCGGCAAAGTTTTCGATTCGGAGCCAGGAGCGGTCGTCGTTCCCAATCCCGACTTGAAACCGGAGTATGCCTACAACACCGAGTTGGGAATCGCCAAAGCTTTCGGCAGCCTCGCGAAAGCGGACGTTGCCGGCTATTTCACATATTTGGACGATGCGTTGGTGCGCCGCAACTTCAAACTCGGCGGGCAGGACAGCATCGTGTACGACGGTACATTGAGCCAGGTGCAAGCCATTCAAAACGCCGCGAGCGCGCACGTGTATGGCATTCAGACTGGCATTGAGCTTAATCTCCCGGCCGGCTTCACGTTATCATCACGCTTCAATTTTCAAAAGGGCAAAGAAGAATTGGACGACGGCAGCACGGCGCCATTGCGCCATGCCGGGCCGTGGTTTGGCGCCACTCATTTGATTTATCGCCGCGACCGGCTGAAAGCCGATTTGTACGCCGTCTACAATGGCGAGATTTCTTTTGAAGAGCTGGCGACCGAGGAGCGCGGCAAGCCGCATCTCTACGCGGTCGATGCCAATGGCAATCCTTATTCACCGGGCTGGCACACGTTGAATTTGAAAGGACAGTATCAAGTGACCGACTTGCTCATGCTGATTGCCGGCGTGGAAAACCTTACGGATCAACGCTATCGGCCATACTCCTCGGGCATCGTTGCGCCCGGGAGGAATTTCATTGCCGCTTTGCGGACCGATTTCTAAGGCACCTCAATTTGGAATCAGCGGCCGGCCGCGCAATGTGGCCGGCCGCTTTCACGCTGAAGCAATGATGACTGCTTCAAAAATGGTAGCAAAGCAATTTCAGATTGCGGTCGGCAGGAGATCTTTGCAGGAGTGAAAGTGGAGATGAATTTTTCGAGAGCGCGGCCTGATGGGACCGAGTGATTTCCAGCGTTAGAAAAAATTTCATGCGCGCAAGTCGCAATGCCGTTTTCTTAAGCGATATTTCGTAACCCACTCTGTAGAGCCGTTCCGCCGGAACGGCTCTACGTCAATTAGCGATACAAACAACTGAAACATGCGATAAAGGAAACGGCACGGGCTCATGTCAGGCTATAGCTTTCCCTTGTTACGCCGGCCACGCCGTTAACACGCGTTTCGCTTCGTGATGCACCTCGGCGCGCAGCCGTTCGGCCACTTGCGCGTCTGACTCTCCCTCGCTTGAATTCAAAAGCATTTTCCACACACGCGGCAAGATTTCCACGCCGCGGGAATCATAGAGGCGTTTGGCCGCGACGTGCAGCTTGCTGAGATACCAGATGAAATTCTGCGGCGGCATGCCCGCATACAACTCTTCAAACTTGTTCAGCGTGTGATGCGGCAAATGCGCGAACCCCAAGTCCACGATGGTTTGCGGAAAGGTTTCCAAAGCCGGTAACTGCTCAGGCTCGAGAGCGGCTACATACGCATGCAAGCAAAGATTGCAATACAACTCCACCAGCCAGCGGCGCGGAAGTTTGAAATCAAACTTCCCTGTTGCTTGATCGAGATAGAGATGCCCGATTTCATGCACGGCCAACAAATTCATATACGGCGCAACGCTGAGGGAGCCATCCGATTGCGCATAGACTTCACGCATGGCTTGCGCCGCCAGCGGCGACAGCGTCTCCGGCGGCGGCACGATCATTTGCCAAAGCTCGCTATCTCTGCCGGCGACCACGAGAGTGCGTGCATCGGTCGTTTGCGGCACACCGTACCTCGCTGAGCCGGTGTATTCCTTCCAGTGTTCAGGCGCAAGAACGAGAATGCAAACTTGCGCTTCAAACGCAAGCGTCGTGCGGAGAAAGCCGTACGCGCCCTCGCAACGTTTCGCAATTTTTTGCGCGCGGTCTTCCGTGCCCGCGCTCAGATACACGGGAAATGAATATCCCGACAGCTTGGAGAGACTGGAATAGTTTTTTTGTGACATGGCAACGATACCTGAAAATTTTTAGCAAACGCTTGATCGTTTCACGCCTTCTCCTCTCCCGTATATTTCTTGTACAACTTTTTCCAGCGCAACAGCATGCCGAGGCAATAGGAAAAATTGACCACAAGCCCCAAAGCAAATGCCGAAACGGACACCGGGCGCAACGATCCATTCGAACACATAAGCTTCGGCGTTGACTGAGATGGTCCGAAACGTCTCTTTCGTAATCGGGTTGGTGAGAGGTTGAAATAAATCGACGGGCATACAACGCTACTTCTTCTCCGGGGTCGTGGCCGGCATTTTCATCTCCACCACCAGTGCGCGCACTTCCGTCGTGCCGACGTTCACTTGCTCGTGGCTGCCGCCGTCGTTCCACAGCGTTTGCCCCATCTGCGCCTCGGTCTCAACGGTTTTGCCATCCGGCAAAGTGGTTTTGAGCTTCCCGGCGGTCAGCACATAAGTGACCGAGGGCGGATGCGAGTGCAACCTCAGTTTCTCGCCGGGCTTGATCCAAATCTCGACCACGCGCACGCGGTCATTTTCCAACAGCAATTTGCAGTTGTCGGGCGCGACTTTCGCGACGTCTTGTGCGGAAACGGTGCTCGCCGTCAAGACCAGGGCAAAGGCTACGAGCAGAGTTTTCATCAAAAAGCGCGTGGAAGTATTCATGATGCTCTCTCCTCGAAGAAACTTGTGTTGAAGTCATGCTGACGAATCTGTGAGTAGCGCAGGCATCCTGCTTGCATATTTTGCAAACTGGCAGTTTGCGCTACGATTATTTTACGACAGTGCCGCGACCAGCCCAGCGGTATCGCCGTACTCGCGGAACTTCGCCACCTTGCCTTCCTTGAACACGAAGAGCATGGCGACTTGCGCCGCATGGGACTTGCCGGCTTTCTTCACATGCGCGGCATAATCCACGATGGCAAAGACGCTGTCGTTCTGCGCCACGAACTCACGCGGCTCGAATTGCGTGAAGTCGTACGATTGTCCAACCTTTTCAAAAAATTTTCCGACTTCGGCCCGGCCTTTGTGCGGGCCGGCTTGCGGGATGATTGCAGGGCCAAGCGTTTGCCAATCAACGTCGTCGGTCACATTGTTTAAGATAAATTGCACATCGCCTCTTCCGAATGCAGCAAAGATGGCTTGCACCTTGGCGGTGTTTTCTTGCGGGCTCATGAGTTCATCCTTTCGTCTTGTGTTTGAAAAGCCAATCGCGCAACATGGACGATCCACACCCAAAAAGAATTTTGTAATCGGATTTAACGGATAAAGCGGAGGCGGCCCAAACTTATCCGTTTTATTCGTTAAATCCGCTACAGAAGAGTTTTGCTTTAAAAGCAGAGAATCCATTTTTCATAAATCAAAGAACCGCTTTCTTCTCGCCGCGCTCAACCGCTTTAATGAATTTGATCAAGCCGCTCATGTAGCGCTGCTGATCGTCCCACATGCACATGTGGCTGCCGTTTTCGCACAACAGGTAGCTGCCGTTCTGAACTTGTTCCGCCATCCATTTCAAATACTCCGGATTCATCGTGTCATATTGCGCGGCAATCACCAGAGTCGGAATTTTGATCGTGCCCAGTTGGCTGCTTATATCCCAG
>JABWAN010000477.1 GCA_013361015.1 Candidatus Zhuqueibacterota bacterium
TCATCGCCTTCGTGATTCTGTTCCAGCCCGAGTTGCGCCGCTTGCTGGTTTACATCGGCCAAAGCCCGGTGATTCGCTACTTCGTGAAAGTCACGCGATTTCGCGCCATCGACGAAATCGTCAAAGCCGTGCAAGAGCTTTCGCGACTGCGTTTCGGCGCATTGCTCGTGATCGCGCGCGACGATAGTGTGAAAAGCATTATTGACACCGGCATTCGCTTGCAAGCGCAAGTTGCCGCCCCGCTCTTGCTCTCGCTCTTCAGCCCCAAATCGCCTCTGCACGACGGCGCCATCGTCGTTGAAAACGAGGAAATCGTCGCGGCCAAAGCGATTCTCCCACTCACCCAAAATGAATCATTCGACAAGCGCTACGGCACGCGCCACCGCGCTGCGCTTGGCCTCTCGGAAGAATCGGATGCGCTGATTATCGTCGTTTCCGAAGAGACCGGTAAAATTTCGGTTGCCAAGGAAGGGCAATTGTTGGGCGATCTAACGGAGGAGGAGTTGCAGCAGATTCTGATGGCTTCGATGAAGGTGCAGCCGGAGGAGTAGTATGCCAACGCGATAGAACCCGCATGAATCGCGCAGTTTCTCCCCATCGCTGTATGTGTTATTGAAGTTCTGCCGAAGCCACGCGTGCGGCCTCCGCCAGCACTGCAGCGCCGATGAAAATGCTTTCTTCTGCAGGATAAAAATGCGGTGCGTGCGCGGGTGTTGCAACGCCGCCCGGCTCGCGCGCTCCGATACGCAGAAAGCAGCCGGCTATTTTTTCGAGGTAAAACGCGAAGTCTTCGCCCGCCATATTCAGAAAACCGAGAGGCACAAGCGCAGCTTCACCCATAAGCGACTGCACCGCGCGTTGCGCCCAACGCGTGGGCACAATGTCATTCAGCAACGGCGGCGTACCGATTTCGATGCGAACGCGAGTTTGCAATGCATAGGCCGCGGCAAGGTTTTCGGCAATATGCTTTACTTCAGTGTGAAGGAGAGTGCGAGTTTCAGCCGTCGTTGCGCGCAAGGTGCCGGTCAATTTCGCGCGCGCGGGAATAATATTTGAAGCCGTGCCCGCGTTAATGGTTCCAATAGAAACCACGCCCGCATGCGCAGGATTTAAACGGCGTGCGACAATCGTTTGCAATGCGCCGATCAATGCCCCCGCGCCGACAATGGGATCACAAGTTTCATGCGGGCGCGCACCGTGCGCCCCTTTGCCGAGCAATTCAATTTCAAAAGTGTCGGCCGCAGCAGCGAGCGGACCCGCCTCCGCTACGATTTCTCCAATCTCAAAACGCCGATCAACATGCGCACCGAAGATCGCTGCCACGCCCTCCAATACGCCGCATTCCAACAATGCCGTCGCGCCTTTGCCAAGCTCTTCGGCAGGCTGCAAAACGATGAGCACATCGCCGTGCGCGGGGTTCGTCGTTAATAGCTGCGCTGCGCCGATGGCCCAACTGGCATGTACATCATGACCGCACGCATGCATCACACCCGAATGCATTGAAGCCCAAGGCAGACCCGTCTCTTCTTGAATCGGCAGTGCGTCGATGTCACCGCGGATGGCAACGAGCGGCGCGCCGGCATTTTTTCCTCTGAGCCGGGCGACAATGCCCGTGCCCGCAACGCGCGCAAGCTGAAGTGGGTGCAACTTCTCCAACTCCGCATATAGTCTTGCCGCGGTGCGGTGTTCGTGCAAAGATAATTCGGGGTGTTGATGAAGGTCGTGGCGCAGCGCCACAAGCTCGGCTTGCGCACTTTTTGAAAAGAGTGAGGCTATTCGAGAGGGAAGCGCAAACGCGGGCAGATTCATGCAAGGCCTTTGAAGTTTAACGAATCACGCGTTCTGGAAGCGGGGTTTAACGGTACGAGGCGAAGCGTTACGGGATTTTTTTCACGCGAAATTTCGTAACACTTTCGTGAAATGTCTCAGCCTATGTCGCCCTCGATATGACAGTACGGATTGAAATCCTAATAAAAAAATCTCCCGCGAAAACGGCCTTGACCAGGATTTCCAGTTTCGCGGGAGATGATGATCCGTGCAACCGCTGCGCGCACATTAACCAGCCGCTTTATTGCAGCGTAAAATTCAACATGAAGCCTCGACTATTGCCTTGCACCGGCTGTGCGAGTTTATAAAACTCGCCGTGGTCACCGACGCGCTGGCGCGAGTAATCAAAATCTTTCCAATAAAACTCCGCGCCTACGGATAGGAAACGCACGAGGCGATATTCCGCGCCCACGCCCCATGAGACCCCGCCACCGCTCATGGTGACTTGGGTTTTTTCGGTATTCAAAACGAATACGCCGAGGCCTAACTTGCCATAAGGTTGAAATTTCTTTCCGGGACGCAGCTTGTATTGCACTCCCAATTCCAAACTGGCTAGGCTGCTCTCCAGCTCTCGATCGGTTTCGCGATCATGTGCGCTGCCCGAGATGCCCAACCATAGCGAAACGCGTTGCGATACGCCATAGCCCAAACTCAACGACGCGGCGCCGCCTTGTTCCAAATCCTGCGAGGCAGTAAAATCCTGTGAACCGAGGCCGAGATTCAATTTCAAGCCAACGTTTGAAATTTTCTTTTCGTTGGTATCCTGCGCGAAGAGTTTTTCGTTTGCGCTGAGGCACACCATTCCCAACACCAGCACGGCGAATAATACTTTTGCTTTCATGGAAACGGCTCCTATTCAAAGTTAGCGCGAATGCGTCTTGCATTTTTTCGCAAGCTCTGCACAGGAATTATTCAAAGCTCATACCAACTTGCAGAAGTGATTAACCCCGTGAAAAGCTTTGTCGGCAGCCTCACCATCACACTGCGTCATTGCCACACTGTTGCACCGCGACCACACCTTAAATAAAAAAGGCTCGCGCGTGCGAGCCTTTGCTTCCTTCCTCCCTCTCACATAAGAGGTCATCGAGATCAACTCATGTGTGTGCGCCCACTAGGAATCGAACCTAGAACCTCCGGATTAAGAGTCCGCTGCTCTGCCAGTTGAGCTATGGGCGCGGACCTGGCCGACGACACGACATTAAAGTGAGGGTGGAGAGAATCGAACTCTCGCCCAACGGATTAAAAGTCCGCTGCTCTACCAGCTGAGCTACACCCTCTAACCGTGTCGTGTTAAAAAAAGCCGTCAAATATAATAAACGAAGGCTCGGCAGTCAATGTAAATTTCCGCTTATTTTTTCGAACCTTGAGTAGACTTCGAGCCTTCGCAAGAATCAAAGCAATTTGATGCCCAGCTCGCGCAGTTGCCTTTCGTCCACCTCGGAAGGTGCGCCGTCCATCAACGAAACCGCGGAGTTGGTCTTTGGAAACGCAATCACATCGCGAATGGATTTACGGCCTGCAAGCAACATCACGAGGCGGTCGAAGCCGAACGCAATGCCACCGTGCGGCGGCGCGCCGTATTCAAATGCATCCATCAAAAAGCCGAATTTGCGCTCCGCTTCCTCATCGCCGATGTTCAGCAGATTGAACATCTGTTTCTGAATGTCGCGGCGATGAATACGAATGCTGCCGCCGGCGATCTCCGTGCCATTGAGAATCAAATCATACGCCTTCGCGCGCACTTTGCCCGGCGCGGTGGACATCAACTCTAAGTCTTCGTCCATCGGCGAAGTGAAAGGATGATGCCGCGCGGCCCAGCGTTTCTCTTCTTTATCGAACTCCAGCAACGGAAACTCGATCACCCATGAAAGATGAAACGTGTCCTTCGGAATGAGATTCTCCTGCTGCGCGAGGCGCAAGCGCAACGCGCCGAGAATTTCCTGCGCGCGCTCTTCTTCATCCGCCACAAAGAGCAGCAAGTCATTGTTGCCCGCAGCGAAGCGTTCATTCACGCGCTGTATCAAACCTTCCGAAAAGAACTTCGCAATCGAACCTTGCCAGCCTTCCGCACTCGTTTTGATCGTTGCCAGCCCGCTCGCGCCGAGTTGCTTCGCATACTCCGAAAGCTCGTCGAGTTGCTTGCGCGAATAACCGCCGCCGTTCGCGAGACAGAGGCCTTGGACGGTTTTGTTGCTCTGCACCGCTTCTTTGAACACGCGGAACTCGCTCTCCTGCGCAAGCTCGGTAATGTTGCGAATCTCCAAACCGAAGCGCAGGTCGGGCTTGTCGCTGCCGAAACGCGACATGGCCTCCGCATACGTCATGCGCGGCAAAGGCAGTGTGACCTTGCGGCCAAGAATGCGCTCGAACATTTCCACGGTCAAGCCTTCCATCATCGCAAGCACGTCTTCTTGATCGACGAACGACATCTCCACGTCGATCTGCGTGAACTCGGGTTGGCGGTCCGCGCGCAAGTCTTCATCGCGAAAGCAGCGCACGATTTGATAATAACGATCCAGGCCCGAGACCATCAGCAATTGCTTGTACGTTTGCGGGCTTTGCGGCAGCGCATAAAATTTGCCGTTTTGCACGCGGCTCGGCACCAAATAATCGCGTGCGCCCTCGGGCGTGCTCTTCATGAGAATCGGCGTTTCGATTTCCACGAAGTTGTTGCGGTCGAAATAGCTGCGCGTGACTTGCGCGAGTTGATGCCGTACCATCAAATTGCGCTGCATGTCGGGCCGCCGCAAATCGAGATAGCGATATTTCAAACGCAAATCCTCCGCGGCCTCGTTGCGTTCGTTGATTTCGAACGGCGGCGTCTTCGCGGGATTCAAAATGTGCAATTCATTCGCTTCGACTTCAATCTCGCCGGTGGGCAAATTGGCGTTCGAACTGCCTGCTGGGCGTGCGAGCACCTTACCCTTCACCGCAATCACGAACTCGCTGCGCAGCGTTTCCGCAACGGCATACATCTCCGCAAATTCGGGACGGAAGACGATTTGTGTTTTGCCATAGCGGTCGCGCAAATCGAGAAACAAAATGCCGCCGTGATTGCGCCAGGTATCGACCCAGCCCATGAGAATGGTTTCGTGGCCCACGTCGCTCGCGCGCAATGCCCCGCAAGTGTGCGTTCTTTTATATGGCAACACGCGCTTCATCTTTGTACTCAAGGTTATTCTCCTTCGAAAGGTATGGTTGTTTTCCGTTGGCGGGCAATATACAAAAACGGAGGGAAAGAAGGAAATGGCAAACTGAGGTGCTAACGCTACGACTTATTTCTTGGCTATAGAGAAATTCTGGCTTGCAAATCTCAATACCGTGCCACATCTTCCAAAGAAAGACCTCCAACGTCTTTTTCAAGTTTTTTGTAGTCACTTTCTAACCAACAAAAAA
>JABWAN010000478.1 GCA_013361015.1 Candidatus Zhuqueibacterota bacterium
GGAGGTCTTGAGAGCTTGATAGGGAGTTGTGACTGCGTCGGCCACAACGGAGAGTTCGCGTAGCGTTACGCCGGAGGCGTCGAAAGTTGTATGTTCGTCCGCAACGCCAACTTCACACAGATATTGCGCGGGTACGATAATGTGACTTGCAAACCCGCCGTCAATGTGATTGCCGGGCATCTTCTGTTTCCGGCAAATGGTGCCCAGCCCTTTGCGACAAAGCTCGCACGCGCCGCACGGTAGCACGGCTGGAATGATGACGGCCTTGCCGAGCAGGCTTTGGTAAGTTGCGCCTGCGTCTTCTACGATGCCGCTGATTTCGTGTCCCAAGGTGAGCGGAAGAGATTTTTGTGTGCGAATCCCCTCGTAGAAAAATCCCAAATCCGTGTGACAGACCCCGCAACCCACCACGCGCACGAGCGCTTCATCCTCCTTGAGAACACCGAGCGTTGTGCTGGTGCGCAGCAGCGGTTGCTGCACTTGCACCATCTGCCAGCTTTGTATTTGTCGCATGTCCACCTTACTGCGCCATAAAACAGTAAAACAGGTACTCGCTTACCTGTTTTCAATATAAGCTTCGAGGTGAGATTGTCAAGCGGAAATTTCCACTATGAGAATTTTTTCGGGGAAATGAGAGTGGCGATGGAAACGGATTTGAGGGTGAAGTAGGCCTGCTCTTGTATTTCTTCGAGCACCTCACCGATGCGGCAGGCGCCTTTCAACTCGCAAGTTTTGAGATTCTCGAGTAAAGCGCAGCCTTGTCGCGGTGCGCGCGGCTCGAAGATTTCAATGACGTCCAGCATGGTGATGGTTTTGGGACTCTGCGCGATTTGGAAGCCGCCATTGAGGCCGCGCACGCTGCGAATCATTCCGGCGCGCACCAACTTCTGCAACACTTTGACGACGTGGTGCTCGGAGATTTTGTACTTCTCCGCAATCTGCTTAACCGAGACAATGGTTTCAGGTTCGCGGCTAAGCTCCACGAGGGCGTAAAGTGCGTAACGTGTGCTCTTGTTCAGTTTGACCATCTTGAATGTGAGAAAGTGGTGATAAAAAGTTGCGAACGCCTGCAGTTGCATGGTCGCATTCATCATCAAGCTAAAACTTGAGCCGCAAAAAAACAAAGGCTTTCTCCCGAGCTAATTGGGAGCATGTGTATTGCCGCAGCGCCAAGTTCGTTGTCTTTTTATTGAAAGTAGGAAAATATGAGAAGCATTTTTGCAGAAATAGGAAGAAAGCTCATGCGTATAAAAAGCAGTTTTGTATTCAAGTGTTTGTTATCACGAACGCGCCACAGCAGAATTGCTGACGGTACTATTATTGCCAACAAAAAAACAATTCCAAAAAACAAAAGTACGAGAAGAAGTTTGTGATCGGCTGCAAGCTCTGAAGCAAAATTCACTTTGAGGAGATTGCCTATGGCAACGTGGTTCCCCAAGAACATCTCTACTTATGGTGCCGATATCGATGCGATGTTTTGGTTGATTTTCTACATCGTCGGCGTTGGGTTTATCATAAGCGAAGCCGTCATTATCTATGCGATCTTCCGCCATCGCAAGCGTGAAGGCCGTCGCGCCGCTTTCCTCAACGGCGAGAAAATGTCGGAGTTTGCTTGGGTGCTCGTGCCCACGGCCATTGTTTTTGTTTTGGATTTGGGAATCGACTTCGCCGGCTCAAGTGTCTGGAGCAAAGTCAAAGGCGAGGCTCCGCCTACCGATATTCACGTGATCGTCACCGGCAAACAATTCAATTGGAATTTCACGTACCCCGGGCCGGACGCCAAGTTCGGCACCGACGATGATTTGACGATTGAAAATGAACTGCACGTGCCGAGCAACAAGCCCGTGCGTCTTGTCATAAAATCTGAGGACGTGATCCACAGTTTTTTCGTTCCCACCTTACGTTTGAAGCAAGATGCCGTTCCGGGCCGGGAGATTCCCGCCTGGTTTGAGGCGACTGCAACCGGCGAGTATGAGATTGCCTGCGCCGAGTTGTGCGGCTATGGCCACTACACGATGCGCGGTTTTCTATTCGTCCACTCTTCGGAAGATTACGCGAAGTGGCTCGCCGAGCGCTGGCCCTCATCCTGAAGTTGCGGCAACGGCTCTGGCTATTCCAACACCTCATCCCAAGCCTGCTAAACAGAGTCAACGCCCGTCGCATTGGAGAGTAGAATTATCGCATCGGTTGTAGGGGAAATGATTCTGTCGAGACCAAAGCATGGAGCAATGGGAAAGCAAGTTCATCAAGAATATGACGCTCCGGTATGTTTTCGCGCTGAGTGTGCTGGCGCTCATTGCCGTAGTCGCGGATCATGTTCTGCAGGATAATATCCAGACCGAGCAAAATCGCGGCGCGGTGATTAATTCCGGCGGGCGTTTGCGCATGCTCTCGCAACGCATTGCGCTGCTCTCGCTAGAGCTCACGCACACGCAACCCCCCGAGTCTCGCAACCGCGTGCGCGAGGAGCTGCTCCTTGCCGTTGCACATATGGAAGTTTCGCTTAATGGTTTGATTCATGGCGATGTGGTTCTGCATCTGCCCGGCAATCCCTCGGCCGAATTGCGCGAACTTTATTTCGGTGCGCCTGTTTCCTTGCTGGCAGAGACTCAAAAATTCGTTGCGGCCGCTCAAGCTTTGTGCCGCGCGCCGGAAAACGAGTTGCACACGCAGAATCTCCATCTCCAATACATTCAGTTGAAGGCATCATCTGATTTCCTGGAACGATTGGATGAGCTGGTCAAAGTTTACCAACGTGAGGGCGAAGTCGGCATTGCGCGCCTGCAGAAGTTGGAGCGGCTCGTGATGGTGATTACGGTGTTCGTGCTGTTTTTGATGGCGCTCTTGATTTTCCGGCCGATGGTAAAACGCATTCACGCGCACTTTGTCGAGCGCAGCCAAGCCGAAGTGGAACGCGAAAAACTTATCGCAGATTTGCGCACTGCGTTGGCGAACGTCAAAACCTTGAGCGGCCTGATCCCGATTTGCTCCGGCTGCAAAAAAATCCGCGACGATCACGGTTATTGGAATCATCTCGAAGCTTATCTCGAACGTCATTCCAACGCCGATTTCACCCACGGCTTTTGCCCCGAATGCCAGCGCATGTTTGAAGAAAGTTGAGGCTGAGCAGGCGAAGCCATTTTCAAAAACACCCAAGGATCTCAATACTGCGGGAAATCCCTTATGAAAGCGATCATCGTCATTGCCACGCTCTGGCTCGTTGCCATTGCCGCCACGTTTATCATTACCCGAGAGACGAATTTGTTTACTTATCTCGGCCCGGTGCATCTTATTTGTATGCTCGGCTCCATCGTTACGCTGCGCAATAGCTTGAAAAGTCAGAAACTTTAAAGAACCTCAAGGAGGAAGCAACATGACGGCGCACGCCGCAACCGAAATCATGCACGAAGAGAAACTGAGCTTCTGGCGCAAGTACGTCTTCTCCGTCGACCACAAAGTCATCGGCAAGCAGTACCTGTTTCTTTCATTGTTCATGGCGCTGGTGGGCGGGGCTTTGGCGTACATGCTGCGTTGGGAAATCGCCTGGCCGGAAACGCCCGTGCCCGGCATCGGCTGGATTCCGGAACCCACGGCATTTGGCGGCATCATTCCGCCGGAATTTTACAACGCGATCGTCACCATGCATGGCACCATCATGGTTTTCTTTGTGGCCATGCCGTTATTGCTTGGTGCGCTCGGCAACTTCCTCCTGCCCTTGATGGTTGGCGCCGGCGATATGGCGTTTCCGCGCTTGAACATGATGTCATTCTGGACCATCTTTCTCGCTGCGCTGGTGTTGCTCTCCTCCTTCTTCGTTCCGCAAGGCGCCGCGGCTGCTGGGTGGACCGGCTATGCGCCGCTTTCCGGCGACGCCACGTATTCCGGCGTAAACTGGGGACAGACTTTGTGGATTCTCGCGCTTGCTTTGGAGTTTACTTCATTTCTCATGGGCGGCATTAATTTTCTGACGACGACGATAACGATGCGCGCGCCGGGCATGAGCATGTTTCGTTTGCCCATCATGGTGTGGATGCAAATCATCGCAGCGATTGTGTTCATGCTCTCCGTCGGTCCGCTCATTGCCGGCGCGGTGATGCTGTTGTTGGATCAAGCCGCAGGCACCGGATTTTTTATGCCGCAACGCGGCGGCGATCCGCTGCTGTGGCAACATCTCTTCTGGTTTTTCGGACATCCGGAAGTTTACGTGGTGCTCCTTCCGGGCCTCGGCGCGATTTTGGAAATCATGCCGGTCTTCGCGCGCAAACCTATCTTTGGCTATCGCCCCATCGTGTATTCCACGATTGCCGCCGCGGCGCTCAGCTTCATCGTGTGGGCGCATCACATGTTCATCAGCGGCATGAATTTCAAGTTGGTCATGCCGTTCAGCATCACCACGATTCTAATTTCCGTGCCCTTCACCATTATCGTGCTGGCGATGATTGCCACGCTGTGGAAGGGCGCGCTGCGCTTTCCAACGCCGATGCTCTTTGCCGTGGGCACGCTCGCCGTGTTCATCATCGGCGGCGTTACCGGCATTTTTCTCGGCTCGGCGCCCGCAGATATCTTTTTGCACGATACCTCGTTCGTGGTGGCGCACTTCCACTACACGCTTTTTTCTTCAGTGATCTTTGGCGGCTTTGCCGGACTTTATTTTTGGTATCCGAAAATGTTCGGACGCATGCTCAATGAAACGCTCGGCAAGATTCACTTCTGGTTCACGCTCATCTTCTTCAATCTTGTGTTCACGCCCATGTTTTTAGTCGGGCTGGGCGGACAAATGCGGCGCATCTATAATCCCATGCAATATGATTTCCTCAAGCCGCAGCAGCCGATCAACGAGTTCATCACCTACGCTGCAATCATTCTCTTTATCGGGCAGATTCCGTTCGTCATCAATTTCTTTTGGAGCATGTTTAAAGGCAGGGTGGCGGAGAACAATCCGTGGCAAGCGAACACATTGGAGTGGAGCGCGCCTTCGCCGCCGCCGCACGGAAACTTTCTCACCGCTCCCGCGGTTTATCGCGGGCCTTACGTTTACAGCTCGCCCGACACGGAAGACGACTGGTTGCCGCAACACGTGGCGACCAGTTGAGGCTTTGATTCGCAACAACAGGCAAAACTATTTCTGGCCAAACAATTAAAAGAATAGCTTTGCCAACAATCGTTTTGTCTTATTGGTTGATGTGATCACAATCAACGCTCCACAATCTACCCTCT
>JABWAN010000479.1 GCA_013361015.1 Candidatus Zhuqueibacterota bacterium
AGGTTTCACATTGCAGTGCCTTCCTTGTGCAAGCCGGACCGTGTGCTTGCGTCGCCTTGAAGTAAAATCGCTGCTTTCGAATCAGCAAGGGGCACGGCAGCGGAACAACACACAGAAGTTTTTCAGTGTCCTGTTCCGTTTCCGTGCCCCTCATTCTTTTGAGTTGCTCCGCTTTGCGGAGTTCGCTTCGTGTTATTTCATCAACAGAAGCTTGCTGTGCGCTGTAAATTTTCCCGCTCGGAATACGCACAGGTACACGCCGCTCGCGACCGGCGTGCCGTGCTCATCCGTCCCCTCCCAAACGGCTTCATACCTTCCTTTCAAATACCTGCCGTCCGCCAAGCGCCGCACGAACTGGCCTGCAGAATTGTAAATCTCCAAGCTCACCTCGCTCGCTTCAGGTACCGCAAAGCGAATCGTCGTGCTCGGATTAAATGGGTTGGGATAGTTCTGTTCCAACTTATAGTCGGTGACGAGCGGCGCGTTGTTCGTTGCGAGGTGCTCATCATCGCCCTCCGCAATTTTCGCCAGCGTGCTTTGCGAAGCGTGCGGCTTGAACGTGACGTCGCGATCGGCCGTGATTTTATCCGCGTAGATCGCGCCGAGGAAGTGCGTGTTCATTCCCAAGAAAACTTCTGCGTGCGGCGCGCGCAACGTGCCCCGTACTTGGCATCCTTTGAAGAGCACCACCGGCGCGCTCTGCAAAGTCGTGATGCTGACGCTGCGGCTCGCAGTTTCGTTTGGGGGCAGAATTTCAACGCGAGTTCTTCTGCCAAACTCCAACAAGGTGACGACGTGCAAGCGCGCCGGGCCGCCGCTCACGTCGATCTTCACTTTCGCATCCAATCTTGTGATCAACGTTTCAAAGAAATAATCGCCGCTGCGCAAACGGAGCTTCGCATTCTCTCCGACGATGACATGGCCATACGAGCCGGGCGCCAGTTCGCGCACGCGGCCGTTCGGAATGAAATGATCCGCGCCGCCCGCGCTGAAACTGGGCGCTGCGATATTGATCGTTGCCACCGTTGCGCCGCTCGTCGCGGCGCCGAGAATCTGTGCGCTCGGCGCGAGCGTAATCACGCCGCCGGCAGTGACGTCGCCGGCAATCGTGTTTTCTTTATCGACGCGCACGTCGCCCACCGCGGTCACATTGCCGGTGAAGGTCGTCGGTGCGCCGGGCTTGAAATGAACGCTGTTGTTGGAATGAATATCGCCCGTGCTGTTGCTAAATTGATTGCGGCGAATTTCAAGCGATTGATTCGCGAGCAGCACCAGCTCTTTGACGATGATCGTTACGGTATCGCTGTCCGTGCAGCCTTTGCTATCCGTGACGATCACAACATAAGTCGTGGTCGCTTCCGACGTCGCGTTCGGATTTTCCGAAGTGTGATCATCTAATCCGGTTTGCGGCGACCATTCATATGTGAAGGGCGGCGTGCCCGCGCTCGCCGTGGGATTGCCGCCAATTTGAATCGTTTGATCAATGACAATGGTTTGATCCGCGCCCGCGTTCGCAAGCGGCTTGGGATTCACCGTGACCGTGACTTCCGAGGTGTCTTTGCAACCCGTGGCATCGGTTACGATCACGGAGTATGTTGTTGTGCTCGCCGGCGAAGCTTTGGGATTTGCACTGGTCGCATCACTCAATCCCGCGAGAGGTGACCAGCTATAGGAGTAGGGCGTGAGGCCATCGCTCGCAGTGGGATTTCCGCCGATCTGCGCGGAGTCACCGAAGCAAATTTCAACGTCATCACCCGCGCTCGCGGTTACGAGGCAGCGCACATAAATCGCCAAGCCGTCGTGATCCGAAGTGCGCAACGTGGTGGCGTAATCGTTTTCGAAGTTCGCGGCCGCATCGGCGTTGCCGCGTGCGTATTGCACGCCGCTCACCGCGGGTTGCACATGCTGCGAGACGAGCATGTGATCCAAAACTTGCGCGTTGCCCGCCTCAATGAATGAATACCGCTCGCTTGCAGGCAGCCCGAGCACGAGATTGACCAAATTCGGCTCGACGATTTCCACCCCGGGAATCAGCGCCTCGCTTGCGTCTGCCGGGTCGCCGAGAATTTGACCGAGCACATCGACGTAGCCGTCGGTAAATTGAAACGCATTGAAATCGCCGCACACGATGAGATTGATATTCGCATTGCCGGTTTGCAAGCCCTGCACCATGTTGGCAACCGAGACCGCTTGCTCGTGGCGTTTCTGCCGCACGCGCGGTCCGCTGGAGGGATCATCAATGTCGTTCAAAGAGCGTTGGTGTAAATTCAAAACCGTCACCGGAATGCCGCCGGGCAGCGTGGCCTCGAGCTGCAACGGCGGCCGATCATGCAGCAGTGTATTATCGAACGTAAAAATTTCGTTCGCGCCCAATTGCGTGACCGCATGCACTTGCACTGCGCTGCGCACGAGATAACCCACGTCGATGCCGGAGACGTCATTGCCTTCGAACAAATACGGCGTATAGCTGATTGCCGCGTCATCCGCGTGCAGCTTGTCCGCCAAATCTTGCAGCGCGTTGAGATTCTCCACTTCCTGCACGGCGAGAATTTCGGGCGCGAGCAATACTTCGCGTATGTATCGCGAGAACTTGTTGAGAATGTCGGCGTACTGCGCGGGCGGTGGCACCGGCTCGCCGAGGCCGTCATTCACGTCGTCAAAGAGGCGATGCAGATTGAGCGTGACCATCATGGTTTCGCCGGTGTTGCGGGGCCGCACGCTGCGCGGCAAAGTCGCGGCGTTGAACTCGTATTGCGTAGGCCACAACTCGTAATCGCCGAACTCGAAAGCGAGCACGCCGGCCGCGGTGAAAGTGGAGCCGGCTGGAATGATCGCATTAGCGAGGCCCAATCTATCGGGATCGATCTCGAAAATTTCCGCGTTCGCATCCCACACCGGCAAACCGCTCATGCCGGGAAAAGCAATGCCCGGCTCACGAAACGGCCGCGCGCCGCTCGCGACGATGAACATCTCTGCAAAATCATCGCCGCTAAAAGATTGATTCGAGGCCGCAACCACGCCGTTCGCAATCCCCACCAGCATGCCTTCGAAGCGCTCGTACTCCGTTGCAGATTGCGGCTGCATTGGTGAAGGTGTGAGCGCATCGAGTTGAATTGCAGTGGGCAGCGCATTACCGGAGGAAGAAATCGTCACCACCGGCGCGCTGGGCGTGTTCGTGAATTGCGTGAAGTTGAAAAACTCCGCAACCGTGCCGGTGACCTTCACCAGATCTCCAACGCTGACCGTCGGCGTGGAACCCATGAACACGAAAATGCCGTCGGAGGTTTGCGTGTCGCCGTCGCTGCGCACGTCCGGTGTTTGAATGAAGAAGCCGTCACTGCGCAACGCGGTCACGACGTTGTCTTCCGTCGTCACGCTCTGGCCCGCAAAGGCAGAAGTCAACCCCGCGCCTTGAATCTCAAAAATCTCTTTGGTGAAGTCGATCACGGCGCACCCGGAGAATTGCGAACCGTCGATCCGCGTGCCCGGCGAGAATCTTCTGCCCGCGGCGCCGGTTGCAGACAAATGCTGAATGAGCGGATCGGCGCCAGTAATATCCGGATCGCGCGTGAGCGATTGATCGTTACCGCCTTCGGAACCATAGGTGTAAGCGACAATGGTTGTGCTGCCGTTTTTCAACGTGACGGTGTCGCCGGTATTATTCAAGCCGAGCTGGCCGCCGCTCGCAACTTGCACGAGGCCCGCGCCAAATGCGCCCGTGGGCGTGCCGCCCGCAAAAATTACCACGCAGCATTGCTCGTCAACCATCGTGCCGGAAGGAAAAGTATGGCGCATACCCACGGCATCGGAAAGCGTCCATCCCGAAATATCCACCGCTGCGCCGGACACGTTCACAATTTCCACAAACTCATCTTGCGTGGTGTTCACAACACCATCGCCGTTCGCATCGCCGAGCGTGGCGTGAGGATCGGCATGAATCTCGTTTATGACCCATCCGCCCGCGGGCGCAGCCACGGTTGTGAAGCCGAACACATGATTGCCGGTCATGTTATCGGGCGGATCGTCCGCGTCCGCGTCCGTCACGTTCGCCGCGAAAATGGTAATGGTCACGGTCTCATTGTTCTGAAAATCGGGGCTGGGATCGATGGTAAAACTTTGCGGGCCGCCGCTTACGGTCGCGGTGTATGTTGTGCTGGAGGAACCGCTAATCGCGAACCAATTGCCCGTGACGTTCACGGCTTCGTTGAAGTTGATGATGAGATTCGCATCGAGATTCACATTCGTGGCGTTATCCGCGGGCGTCGTGCTTGAGACGAACGGCGCGGTGTCAATGCCCAGAAAAGTTTGGCCCGTGTTACACGCGCTGAACGTGTTCGCGGCCGGCGCGTTCCAAGTGAAATCTTCGTAGAATTGTCCCGTGCCGCTGAGCTGCAAAGAATTCCCCGACGCGTCGCCGCCGCCTTCGAGCACGCCGATGTCGAGGCTCGTCATGCCGTTCGCAGCTCCGCCCACGGCCGTGAACGAGCCTTCATAGCTTATGAACTGTACTGCCACGTTGGAGGGATTGACCAATGCGATGCCGTCGGGCGCGCCGTTTTGCAGGCCGTTGGACGGATAACTCAACACGATCGTGCCGAAGCCGTTGCACTGATTTGGAATGATGCCGCTCAACGCATCCGTGTCATACACGGCGCCGCCCGCGCCGTTGTAAAGCACGAGACTCCAGCCCGTGAGATCAATGCCGGCCGGACCCGCGACTTCGATGGCCTCGCCCGTGTCCGTGCCGCTGTTGTCGTAATGAATCTCGTTGATGAAGACGGAGGTTTGCGCGTGGGTCTGCGAAACCACGCACAGCAGAAAAATTCCGAGTAGGATGCGTTTGAACTGCACCAGGCATGCTGCCAGGCGGTACAAAACCGGGAAAATGTCGCGAAGATTCCCACGGGCATTGATTCGTGCGGAAAGGCGCATCAGCAATCCCCTTTCTAATTATGGTTCAAAGAGAAGAGTGTTATTCACAACCAATAAAAAGCCGCTACGCAACATGAATGTTGCGACACAAACTTGTGATTCACGAATAAAAGAGGTGAGATTTAAAGAGAAGAGGGCGAGGTCCCGTACAGCACAGCGTGCAAATGAATCGCGCAAAACTTAGGTATTCACACCCGCACAGTGTACGTGCCGATTCATACGAATGCGGACGGGCAATCTGAAAACGATTAAATTGTCATTCCGAGTTCCATGCACAAGACTCGG
>JABWAN010000480.1 GCA_013361015.1 Candidatus Zhuqueibacterota bacterium
TCACAGCTTTTCGCGCATCAAAGAGTTGAACTGCATGGCCACGATTCATGCCGAGAACGGCGACGTTGTCTGGAACCTGCAACGCAAGCTGCTCGCTGAAGGCAAAACCGGACCTGAGTATCACGCCGTCTCGCGCCCGCCCGAGGTCGAAGGCGAGGCCACGAATCGCATCATTCGTATCGCGGAGATTGTCGGCATTCCGGTTTACATCGTGCATATGTCGTGCAAAGCCGCGCTCGATGCGGTGATTGCAGCGCGCTTGCGCGGGCAACGCCACGTGTTCGCCGAGTCGTTGATCAATCATCTTTTGTTGGATGACAGCGTTTATCAAAAGCCGAATTTCGAAGCCGCAGCGTATGTGATGAGTCCGCCGTTTCGCCCAAAAGGAAATCCCGAAGCGTTATGGGACGGCATCAAAGCGGGCATGATTCAAACCACGGGCACGGATCATTGCGCGTTCACGATGGCGCAGAAGGCCATGGGCAAAGATAATTTCACGATGATCCCCAACGGCTGCGCGGCGATTGAAGATCGCATGAGTTTGTTGTGGCATCACGGCGTGAGCGCCGGGCATATCAGTGCGCACGAGTTCGTGAATCTCTTCACTACCAATGCGTGCCGCATCTTCGGCATGTATCCGCGCAAAGGCGCGATTGCCGTCGGCTCCGATGCCGATCTCGTCGTGTTTGATACGAAGAAGACGCGCACGATCAGCGCGAAGACGCAGCATCACAAGATTGATCGCAGCATCTTCGAAGGCTTTCAAGTGACCGGCTGTCCGTCGCACGTGGTTGCGAACGGCAAGTTGGTTTATAAAGATGGCGATGTGCGCGTGGCAAAAGGCGCGGGGAGATTTATTCCGCGCAAGAGATTTAGCGAGAGTATGTAATCAGCTACAAAAGCATAAACCGCGAAGGCGCAAAGCTCGCGAAGTTTTGTAAAAGAGTTTTTGAATTTTTCTTCTCGCCCTCGCGACTTTGCGGTGAAATCTCTTACGTTCGAACGATTTCCAAAACAGGGTTTTTATGGCCATTCAAACGACTCGCCTCAATCCTGAGCAACTCGAAAAGAGTTTTGCAGACATTGCGCCGGCTTTGAACCGCAACGAAGCGCTGCTCGAAGCTTCGCGTTGTTTGTTTTGTTATGATGCGCCGTGCATGCGCGCGTGTCCCACGCACATCGATGTGCCGAAATTCATTCGCCAAATTTTGGAGCGCAATCCGCTCGGCGCGGCGCGCACGATTTTTTCGCAAAATATTTTGGGCGGCGCATGCGCGAGAGCATGTCCGACGGAAGTGTTGTGTGAAGGCGATTGCGTGCTCAATAGTCTGAATGAAAAGCCGATTCAAATTGGATTGCTGCAGCGTTTCGCCACGGATCACGCGATGGCGAAAGGCGTGCAGTTCTTCGAGCGCGGTGCGGCAACCGGAAAGCGAGTCGCGGTCATCGGCGCAGGCCCGGCGGGACTTTCGTGCGCGCACGAGCTTGCCAAGCATGGCATCGAGGCCGTGGTGTTTGAAGCGCGCGAAGTGGCGGGCGGACTCAATTCGTATGGCATCGCCGCATATAAAATGACGACGGAGTTTGCTCTCGCGGAGGTGGATTACGTAAAGCAGATCGGCTTCGAGATTCGCACGAGCACGCGGGTTGGAAAAGATTTGCCCGTTACAAAGCTGCTCGCCGATTACGACGCGGTTTTTCTCGGTGTGGGATTGGGCAAGACTGCCGCGTTGAATATCGCAGGCGAAGAGCTTGCGGGCGTTTATGAGGCGTTGGATTTTATCATGCCCACGCGCTTGCAAAAAATGCAAGAATGCGTAGTCGGCGAAAACGTACTCGTCATCGGCGCGGGCAATACTGCGATTGACGTTGCGACCGCCGCTCGCAGGCTCGGCGCAAACTCCGTCACGATTGTTTATCGTCGCGGCGAAACCGAGATGCCCGCATTCAAATATGAGTATGAATTAGCGAAAGCCGACGGTGTGCAATTTCTCTGGCATACAGTGCCGCAAAAAATTGCTGGCGAGAATGGCAAGGTCGCGGGCTTGCAATGCGTGAAAGCCAAACCGAGCGCAAAAGCCGCCAAGCTCGAAGTGCTTCCAAACTCGGAGCACACGTTGGCGTGCGATATGGTCGTTGCCGCGCTCGGACAAGAGCCGCTGTATGACCTCTACAAAACGATTCCCAATCTCTCCGTGCAAGGTAAGAAAGTCGTGATCGATGCGAACACCGGCGCGACTTCCGTGCAAGGCCTCTTCGCTGGCGGCGATTGCGTGAACGGCGGCGGCGAAGTGGTCGATGCGGTGGAGATGGGGAAGATCGCGGCGAGGGGGGTGGTGAAGTATTTTGGTTTGTGAGAATCAAATAGGTATGAATGATGGACACACATCGAGTGATTCGCTCATGGCGCGAGAGCGCTGATAAAGATTGGGAAGTCGCGCAGAGCTTGTTCAAGTTGAAGCACTATGCGTACTCGCTTTTCTTCTGTCATCTTGTGGTGGAGAAACTTCTAAAAGCGCTGGTTGTTCAAAAAACCGGCGAACAGGCGCCGACGATACACGACCTGATCAAGCTTGTCAAAAAGACCGGCCTTAAACCGACTCAAGCTCAGCGAGAGCAATTGGAAGTCATTACGACTTTCAATATCAAGGCACGTTATGACGATGTGAAGCAGAGTTTTTATAAACAGGCAACGCGAGATTTTGCGCAAGAGCACATGAAGATTACGAAGGAGATTTGCACATGGCTAAAAGGAAACCTGCAATAAACGAAGTCATCAGTCACGTTCAAGCGTATGTCAGGTTCTTGCAAGAAGAAGCCCTGCCGATGGAGCGGGTTTTTCTTTTTGGCTCTCATGCGAAAGGCAAGGCGCATCGCTGGAGTGATATTGACGTCTGCGTGATCTCGCGCAGGTTTCGTGATCGTTGCCACGCGATAGATTATCTCTGGGCGAGACGCCGCGATGAGGATGTTGAGATGGGTATCGAACCCGTCGGTTTCAACCCCAAAGACTTCGTCGATGAAGACCCGTTGGCGTGGGAGATCAAACGCACCGGCATCGAGATTTGGCCGACGGGAAGCAGACGATCATCGCCGCGCACCAAAAGAAGAAATCCAAAATAAAACTCGGGACTTGTATCAGCGGCACCACACGCGAATCCGCTGTGAAAGAATCCTACTATGAGTAAGCTCAAAGAGATTCAAAAGCTCGTTCGCAATGGTCTGTATTATGTCACGGAACATGCCGATGAAGAAGCTGCGACGGAGGGCTTCGATGTTTATGATGTTGAGCGGGCCCTGTTGAATGGTCAAGTTTGACGAACATGGCCTCGTGAGGGCAAGCATGAAGTGGTCGGTCCGGCGTGGGATAATCGTTTTCTCGGAGTAGTCTGCCGTATCACGCCATCGGGAAAAGTTCGAGTCATTACTGTGTACGAGGATATTTGAAGGAGACAAACGAGATGAAGCAAAAACCGCAAGCAGGATTTTGGGAAGGAGAGCGCTGCGAATACTGCGGCGGTCCAATTGTAGAAAAAAAATCGCTATAACACGGCAGGTAAAAAAACAACTCGTGTTGATTGAACATGTGCCGACGGGAGTCTGCAGAGAGTGTGGTACTCGTTACTACTCTGCCAATGTCCTTAAAACCATTGCCGAGAACATCCGCAATCGAAACAAAGCGAAACGTCATATCTCCGTGCCGGTTTTTTCTCTTTGACCGAGTTCGAAATTCAAACGTTCTTCAGCCTATTGAGGTGCCACTATGCCCGATCTTTCGATAAACTTTTGCGGTATCAAATCTCCTAATCCTTTTTGGCTCGCCTCCGCGCCGCCGACGAACAGCGGCTATCAAATCGCGCGCGCGTTTGATGCGGGCTGGGGCGGCGCCGTTTGGAAGACGATTGGCGAGACCATTGTCAATGTGAGCAGTCGTTACTCCGCGGTGCATTACGCGAATCAAAAAGTGATGGGTTTGAACAACATCGAGCTGATCACTGACCGTTCACTCGAAGACAATCTGCGCGAGATTCGTGACATCAAAAAGCGTTATCCCAACCACGCACTCATCGTTTCGCTGATGGTTGAGTCGAAACGCGAGACGTGGCACGAAGTGGTCAAGCGCACGGAAGACACAGGCTGCGACGGCCTCGAACTCAACTTCGGCTGCCCGCATGGCATGAGCGAGCGCGGCATGGGCTCTGCGGTTGGGCAAGTGCCGGACTATGCTTGCCAAATCACGGAGTGGGTGAAGGAGGTTGCAACCACGCCGGTAATGATCAAGCTCACGCCGAACATCACGGACATTCGTTACATCGCGCGCGCGGCTGTGCGCGGCGGCGCGGATGCGCTCTCGATGATCAACACCATCAACTCGATCACGAGTATTGACCTCGACACGTTTGTGCCGCGGCCCGCAGTGCGTGGCATGACTTCGCATGGCGGCTATTGCGGCCCGGCCGTGAAGCCGATTGCTTTGAACATGGTGCATTCTGTCGCAGCGGATGTAGATATGCCGCGCCGTGTGCCCATCAGCGGCATTGGCGGCATTCAGAGTTGGAGCGACGCCGTTGAGTTCATGCTGCTCGGCGCGACGAGCGTGCAAGTTTGCACCGCCGTCATGCACTACGGCTTTCGTATTGTCGAGGGCATGATCGAAGGCATGGAAAATTGGATGCGCGAAAAGGGCTTCGCGAAGACCACGGACTTCATCGGCAAGTCGCTTGCGCGCGTTGCGGATTGGGGCGATCTCGATCTCAATTATTCCATCAAGGCGAACATTAATCAACAAACGTGCATTCACTGCGGACTGTGTTACATCGCCTGTGAAGACGGCTGCCATCAAAGCATTCGCATGGAACGCCGCGGTGAGACGAATTATTACGAAGTGAAAGAAGAAACCTGCGTGGGCTGCAATATGTGCAGCATCGTGTGCCCGGTGGAAGGCTGCATCACGATGTTGGACAAAACCAACGGCAAGCCGGAAATGTCATGGAAGCAGTATCAAAAACTTTTGACGGAGGGGAAGATCGCGCCGATTCAGCCGCCGGTGCATGTGTGAGAGTGAGTGTAAATAGAGGATCGTAGATTGTGGATAGTGGATCGAAGGCCAAGAAGCAGCGATGCAGTAGCAACATATCGGAGTGCAAAACGCAATGAGCAGGACCCGTATTCAAATGACGTTGGAAGTTTTGGAGAGCAGCCGCAAGCC
>JABWAN010000481.1 GCA_013361015.1 Candidatus Zhuqueibacterota bacterium
CTATGTTTCTTAAAAAACACTTTGACAAGGAGATTCGGCTTGACTAAATTCTTTATATGAACACCAATGCTGACTCTCTGCTAGACGTGTCACGCGATGAGATAGTGCCCTATTTCATGTGGGACTATCAATACACCGTGGGACAAATTAAAGAAAGGCTTGCCCGTGGTCCGGAATCGGAGCGTCTCTGGCTGATGGCCAAAATCATGCGTGACGCGAGATATTCCGACGTGTGGAAGTTTATCTCCTTGCAGGATTTTCTCACGTATCGCGAAGGTTTGATGAACGGCAGGCTTGGCCGGATGAAAGGATTTTGGGAGTTTTTATACTCACGATGGATTGAATATGGAATCATCAAAGATGCCGACGCTCTTGACGACCTCGCAGAATAGTTTTCTCACCGAATTTTTTCAGCTTACTCAGGATTTCTATTTGACGGGCGGAACCGCATTGAGCGCCTATTATCTGCAACATCGGTACTCGGAAGACCTTGATCTATTTACTTCAAATGAGTTATTTTTTCAAAACGCCGAGAGCTTGGTGGGCGCTGTAAGCGCTAAACTAGGCTGGGTAAGCAAAAGGATGGCGGCTTGGCTTATGAAACCCTCGCTTACAGTTTGAGTCAGTTTGAAATTCTGCAAATTCCTGCCTTCATGAATTCCCCGCTGACTGTCGAAGAGTTGCAGCATTATCTCGAAAGCGCCATTCGGTGGCTGATTGAGAAATCTGCACCGCCCTTTTAGTATTTTTATGTGATAAACATGAACGCCCTCAAATCCTTCCCGCGGCGAGGCACCGAACTGGCAAATGCAAGAATGTGAATGCGCCTCGATTTTCTTAGTGTGATTCATCCCGCGGCGAATTCTCCTCTTCACGATCCGGAAAGTCCATTTCCGCAGCAGGAGGTTCGGGAGAATTTGGAGAGGCGGTGCTGTCTGGCGGCGCGGCTTCAACCACCGGCGCGGGGGTGCCGCGCAGCCAAATGGCAGAAGGTCCGGCCGCTTGCGCTTGTGCGGCGGTGATGACGCGGCTCAACGCCATCAGATCGAGCACGCGCTTTTGCATGCGGCCACACGACTTCATGCGTTTGTAGGGATTGAAGTAGATCGGATTCGGCAACATCGCGGCGAGCAACGAGGCCTCGGCGAGGGTGAGCTGTGAGGCCGGCTTGTCGAAATAAAACCGCGCCGCGGCTTCCGCCCCATAAATGCCTTGCCCCCATTCCACGATATTCAAATACATTTCCAAAATTTGCTTCTTCGTCAATGCTTCTTCGATGCGCCGTGTAAGCACGATCTCACGCAGTTTGCGCACGATGGTCTTGCGCTTATGCAGAAACGCATTGCGCGCGAGCTGCATCGTAATCGTGCTCGCGCCGCGCACGTAACGTTTCTTTTCGAGATTCACACGAAAGGCTTCTTTCATCATCGGAATGTTGAAGCCATTGTGCTGATAAAACAAATCGTCTTCGCTGATCACCACGGCCTGCTGTAGCAGCGGCGAGATCTTGGAAAGCGGCACCCAAACTCGAATCGAATCGGTCGCGCGTTTGTTCCAATTGATACGGCCCACCTTTACCGTCGAATGCGGTTTGAACGCTTGGATCTCTTCGACGCTCGGCAAGCCCGCGAAAAGAATGAGCCAGCCCGTCAAAAGCAGCGCGAGAAAAGTTCCCAGTGTAATGCTCGTTTTGGGATGCGTCCGCATCCAAACTTTAAATCGGACCGGCCACGCTACAGGAACAGACGGCTCGGGAGTCGGTGAAGCATTGTTTTCGGTCACGGCAGAAACTCTTTCGGAATCGGATTCTCCGGCCGCTCGTCGTCCCACATCGCCGCGGTGATCCACCAGCGCACGCCATCGAAATAAAGCTGCAAACCATTGATGCCGCGTGCGATCACCGGGCCGTCCGCGGTGTTGCGCGCTTCATAGGTGCTGAAGACTTGCACCATATTGCCGAAACGATGCGTGACGCGATGAATTTCTTTTTCAAAAAAACCGTTTTTGAGAAAAAAATCATTCGAGCCGTCAACGTATTCTTGATGGCTCATAATGTCCGCAACCGGCTTGCCTTCTTTCATGCTGAGCGAGATGAGCCGAATACTCGGAAGGTAGAGCGTGCGGTCGCGCGCCCATTCTCGCGGCTTGCCCACCGGGCCGGTAATGGTTTCGTAATATGCTTTGATAATGCCGTCAATCGTGCTCACGTCTTCTAGGCGCGGCGCGATCTGCTCCACTTGCGTCGGCCGCGCAGTTTGCGCGGAGAGTTCGAACGCGAGCGCGGTGCAAACGAACAAAACAGCCGCGCAGGCACCGGCATGTAGCCGTTCATGCTTTCTAAAATTGCTGGGCATTGCTTCCTCACTAACATTATAGCGCAATGAAGAGAAGTCGTTTATTTATTCTGAAATGATCTCGAGGGTCGGGATTCGTCCAAAATGAGAGCGCTTGAGGGTGGCTAACCGGAGGTTGTGTTCGATCGCAGTAGCAGCGATAAAAATATCGGCACTGCCGATCATCCTACTATTTTGTTTTAGATGCTGACAGATGGCCGCGGCATGTTTCGCTTCCGATAAAACGTGATCGGTTGCCGCCGGTCAAACTCCTTCTTTATTTCAGCAAAGCCGGCAAGATCTTCTTCCGTATGCGTACCGATCTTGGCCAGTACGCTCTGCCAATCGGCCTTCGGTATTTTGGGATTTGAAAAAAAAATGATGACTTCGACGATATTGCCTTGCTCAAGCCCGAAAGGGTGATCCAAAAGATTGAGCTGCCCCTTCTCGTTTACCCGCGCTTTAGTTTTTATCGCTTGCATAAAATCCGCTTTCTGCAACGCTCGAACCTCGTTCTGTCGCAAACCTTCATGAAGTGGCCGCGTTCCAAGATTAGTAATTCTCCTGCCCGATGCAAGCACTTTTTGCCTCCGAGTATCCTCCAAATTCATTATGCTTCCGCGTCCGCCTGCCGCTTCTTCATGGTTGCGCGCTTGTCGCTGTTCAGCTCCATCTTGCGCAGACGAATGCTCTGCGGCGTGATCTCAACCAATTCATCTTCATCGATGAATTCAATGGCTTGATCCAGCGTCAGAATTTTCGGCGGGCGCAACGTCACCGTCGTGTCCGAAGTGGAACTGCGCATATTCGTGAGCTTCTTCTCCTTCGTGATGTTCACGTCAAGATCGCCGCTGCGATTGCGGTCGCCCACGATCATGCCTTCATACACTTCAGTATTGATCTCCACAAACAACTCGCCGCGATCTTCCATGCCCGCGCTCGCGTACGGCGTAACGCGACCCGCACGATCGGCCACCAATGCTCCGCTCAAGCGTTGTGGAATCGCGCCGTGCCACGGCGCATAGCCGTCGAACAATGTATTGAGCACGCCCATGCCCTTCGTGTCCGTGAGAAAGTCGCTGCGATAGCCGATCAACCCGCGCGAAGGAATACGAAACTCCAAATTCACCCGGCCGCTGCCATGATTTACCATGTTCGTCATGCGGCCTTTGCGTATCGAAAGCTTCTCCGTGACCACGCCAATGTATTGCTCCGGCACATCGATATACACGTGCTCCATCGGCTCCATCACTTTGCCGTTCTCCTCGTGCGTGAGCACGCGCGGCTTCGAAGCCATCAACTCAAACCCTTCGCGCCGCATGGTTTCGATCAAAATGCCGAGCTGCAATTCTCCGCGACCGCACACTTCGAACGCATCCGCGCGCTCGGTCGGTTTCACGCGCAGCGCAACGTTGCGTAATATCTCTTTGTCCAAACGCTCGCGCAAATGCCGCGAGGTGAGATATTTGCCTTCGCGACCCGCAAGCGGACTGTTGTTGACCGAGAAGACCATCGCCACCGTTGGCTCATCTACTTTGATGCGCGGCAACGGCTGCGGGTTTTCGAAATCGGTGACGGTATCGCCGATGCGCACGTCCTCAATGCCTGCGACCACGATAATGTCACCTGCCTCAACGCTATCCACCGGCACGCGTTGCAATCCTTTAAAGGAATACAACGCCGAAAATTTTACGGCACGCACGCTGCCATCTTCCGTGCACAGACCATACGTTTTGCCCATCTGCATAATGCCCTGGCGCAAGCGACCGACTCCGAGTTGGCCGACGTAATCATCGTAATCCAAATTGGTCACGAGAAATTGCGGCACACCTTCATCGTGCGCCTCCGGTCCGGGAATGGCTTGCAAAATGGCCTCGAACAGCGGCTCCAAGTTCGTGGAACCATCATCAAGCTTGCGATGTGCCACGGCCTGCTTCGCGTTCGTGTAAATGATCGGAAATCCGATTTGATCGTCATTCGCGCCGAGGTCGATATACAAATCATAAATCTCGTTGGTCACTTCTTGAATGCGCGCGTCGCTGCGATCGATTTTGTTGATCACCACCACTGTGGGCAGGTGCGAGGCCAGTGCTTTCTTCAACACAAAACGCGTTTGCGGCAAGGGGCCTTCGCTCGCATCAACGAGCAAGATCGCGCCATCGACCATCGTCATGCCGCGCTCCACTTCGCCGCCAAAATCCGCGTGGCCGGGCGTGTCAATAATGTTGATCTTCACGCCGTGATACCAAATCGCGGTATTCTTCGCCATAATAGTGATGCCGCGCTCGCGCTCCAAATCCATGCTATCCATCACGCGCTCCATCATCACTTGATTATCGCGGAACGTGCCGCTTTGACGAAGCATACCGTCCACGAGCGTCGTCTTGCCGTGATCGACGTGAGCTATGATTGCGATGTTGCGAAAATTTTCTTTGGACATGAACTGCTGCTGCTCCTAAAAATTGTGAGTCATACTGCGCGCACTGCTCCGGCTAGGTCATGCGACAAGGCCGGCGCTCCGGCGCGCACAACGCAACGGGACACATCTTGCTGGAATAATCGAACTCTGTGCAGGAAGCTTTGCGTTCGGCAGGTTGCTGCTCAAAGTAGGGTTGAAGCAAGACCGCAGATGATGTGAACCGTGGCCTTCATTTCGGGTGCGCAAAATAAGGCTTGCCGGCGAGCTTTGCAAGCGGAAACTCGGAAAGTTTACCGATCTCACCCGAGATCTTCACGAGCTCATTTCGGAAGAATCTTTGTGCATGCCCGGCGCGCTCTTTATTCTCTTGAAAGTGAAATCGTTGTTTTAAAAGCAACGACTTTTCTTTAAACCGATAAAGCCAAGGCAACATCCGCTTACAGTAAAATCCGCTAAC
>JABWAN010000482.1 GCA_013361015.1 Candidatus Zhuqueibacterota bacterium
AACGCAGGCGTGGATGATGAAGCATTCATTCCGCCGCAACCGGAAGAGCCTGTTACGGATGACGCCATGCCAACCGACGAAGTCGCGCCGGAAGAAGAAGAGCAATGATAGCTTGCCTTCCGAGTGAAAAAATAAACATCAAACTCGCTGCGCGCGCTCGTTAAAATCTTTGCGGAAGGAAATCCTTCGCGTGCCGGCAAACCGGCTCCACGACACGGCAGGGCCAGAAAGTACCTTGGAAGCATTTATGAATACACTGCAAATCTCATCACATATTCTGTGGTGAGATTTTTCTATCAGGAGAGCTAAGAGCATGCAAAAAATCGCGGTGATAGCCGGCGACGGAATCGGCATCGATGTCACGACCGAAGCGCTTAAAATCATGCGTTGTGCAAATGAAAAATTTCGTCTCGGTCTCGAGTTGATCGAGTTTGAGTATGGCGCGGACTATTTTCTCAAGACCGGCGTGGGCTTGCCGAAAGGACAGATGGAAGATTTTCGAAGCAACTATGCCGCGGTTTATCTCGGCGCCTTGGGTGACCCGCGCATTCCCGACATGCGTCATGGCCGTGAGATCCTGCTCGCGCTGCGTTTCGATTTGGATTTGTACATCAATTTGCGTCCGGTGAAGCTGCTCAATGTGCGCCTTTGTCCTTTAAAGGGGAAGACCAAAACGGACATCGATTTCGTGGTCTTTCGTGAAAACACCGAAGGGCCGTACGTCGGCGCCGGCGGCTTTCTGAAAAAGGGCACGCCGGATGAAGTGGCCACGCAAGAAGCCATGCACACGCGCAAAGGCGTGGAGCGCATCATCCGTGCGGCTTTCGAATATGCTCGTTTGCACCGGCGCAAACGCGTGACCATGAGCGACAAATCAAACGTGTTGCGCTATGGCCATGATCTGTGGCAGCGCGTCTTCGCGGAAGTCGGCGCGGAATATCCGGAGATCGAAAAAGATCATTACTTTGTCGATGCGCTCGTCATGAAAATGGTGAAATCGCCGGAGCACTTTGACGTGATTGTGACTGAGAATATGCTCGGCGACATCATCACAGACTTGGGCGCGATGTTGCAAGGCGGCTTGGGCATGGCCGGCTCGGGCAATATTCATCCTGGTCGTACTTCACTCTTCGAACCGGTACACGGGTCCGCACCTTACATGGCCGGACAAAACAAAGCAAACCCGATCGCTGCGATTCTGACCGTAGCAATGATGCTGGATTATTTGGGCAAGCCCAACGCGGCAGAGGCCATTGAGAAAGCTGTGCAACAAGCGGTAGATGAATGCCAAGTCACCGCCGATGTTGGCGGCAAACTCGGCACGCGAGAATGTGGAGACTACATTGTGAGCTTGCTGCAAAGGTTGCATTGATTATCATGTTCGTTCTGGTGAAAATTGTGCTGCAACATTTTTTTTGCGCGCGTTGACTCGTCTTTGCATAGCTGGTGAAGCGCCAGACAAAACGCGCTAAAGCCGGCTCGTAACGCATGTTGACGCTGTGCCTTCTGAGTTTTGGGTTCTCCATCGCTAGATTTGAACGTATGCTCATGAATCGCTTAATCGTGAGCATTGTTTTGCTTCGTGCAATCCTTTGCCAGCCTGAGTGAGCATTTTCTTTGGCTGCTTCAGAACTGCCATCCCACCCCGCACCTCCGCAGAAATTCCCGCACCGGCGATTGTATGCGCAGCCGCAGCATTTCCTCCATTGGAATATTAGCTTGAAACATTTCTCTCCTGCTGTCGTCTATCGTGGCGTATTATCCTTTTAATTCCAGCACTGATCTCAAACGATCAAACGAAAACCCATGACCAATTGCGGCTCGGCAATCGCCGGGTGCACAAATCTTCCTTGAACACATAACCGGAGATGCGGAGAAATGTCAAAGAAAAAGTGGTTGATCATCGCGGGCGCGGCCGTGGTTGTCATTGCCGCGGTCGTGGCTGGCGTTATGAAAAAGAACGGTCGCCAAGAGCTTGAAGTGCAGACCGCGCCGGTTAAACGACAGCAAGTCATTGAAACCGTAACGGCCACTGGCAAAGTACAGCCGCATATTCAGGTCAATATCAGTGCCGACGTTAGTGCCAAGATCACCAAACTCGGCGTGAATGAAGGCGATTGGGTGGAGAAGGGCGACTTTCTCGTGGAACTGGATCGCGAGCGCTACGTCGCCGCGGCAGAACGCACGGAAGCCAGTCTCAAATCGAGCGCCTCCGAAGCTGTGCTCGCCAAAGAGAGCATGCTGAAGGCAGAGAAAGATTACAAGCGCACCAAAGAGCTTTTTGAAAAGCAGCTCGAATCTTCTGCTACTTTCGATGCCGTTTCTGCAACCTATCAAGTAGAGAAGGCGCGTTATGAAGCGGCGCTCAATAACGTGGAACAGGCGAAAGCCTTGTTGAAACAGGCTCATGACGATCTTTCGAAAACCAGAATTTTTGCGCCCATGGCCGGCACCATCAGCCAACTCAACAAAGAGGTTGGAGAAATCGCGCTGGGCTCGCAATTTCAGGAAGATGTCATTCTCGTGGTTTCCGATTTGGTGGGTATGGAGGCGCTCGTGGACGTTGATGAAAACGACGTCGTCGGTATTGCGCTACAGGACACGGCGCACATCGAAGTAGATGCAGTTCCGGGCACCATCTTCCGTGGCATTGTCTCAGAGATCGCCAACACGGCCAAAGTCACCGGCACCGGTACTGCGGATCAGAAAACCGAATTCGAAGTGAAAGTCGCGATCATCGGTACTGTTGGCGGCGCGGCGACAAACGGCGTCGCAAAGACTCTCGAAGTTCGTCAGGATTCAAGGCGTTCGACCGCGGATTTACGGCCCGGTATGACGGCCAGTTGTGACATCGTCACTGCGACGCACGACAGCGTGATCGCCGTACCGATTCAAAGTGTGACCGTTCGCACGATGGAGCAGTTGCAGCAGCAGGCCAAATCCCAAAAAAGGGAAGGCGAAGCCATTGCCGACGAGGCCGCTGCGCCCGCATATGTGCCCGATAAAGACGGTTTTGTGGAAGTCGTGTTCGTGGTGAAGAACGGCACGGTGCAAGCTCGCCAAGTGAAGACCGGCATTCAAAGCGATACACATATCGAAATTCTCGAAGGCTTGTCGCCCGATGAAGAAGTCGTGGTTGGCAGCTTCCGGGCCATCAGCAAGGATTTGCAAAATGGCTTGCAAGTCAAGATCACGAATGCGGATAAAAAAGAAAACCGAACATGAGAATACTGACTGAGTTGGGCGAAACGCTTCACCTCGCCTTTGCCGCAATTCGCGCCAACAAATCGCGCGGTTTGCTCACGACACTGGGCATCATCATTGGCATCGTTGCGGTCGTCACGACGATGACCGCCGCCAATGGCCTTGGCAACGCTTTCAAGGAAAGTATTTCGGCGATTGGCTCGGACGTGCTCTACGTTTCGCGCATGCCCTGGGTCATGCGCGGCAATTGGTTTGAATTCAGAAACCGCAACAATCTGCAATTGCAATACGCGAAAGAGCTCGAGCGCCGCCTACGCGAGGCCGTGGCCGTCAATCCTACGACGAGCACGAGCAAGAGCATCAAGTACGAGTCCAACACCTTGCAGGATGTTCGGATCATTGGCACCACGGATAAGCATATTATAGTTTCGAGCGCTCTTCCGGAGTTTGGCAGATTTCTCACCGGCCTCGATATCCAATACAAAAAGAAAGTCTGCGTGATTGGCAGCGAAATCAAGACGCGGGTTTTCGAAAATGTCGATCCAATCAACAAACGACTGCGCATTGGACGTGATACGTATCGCGTGATTGGCGTAATGGAGAAGCAAGGCAGCGCCGGCTTTTTCGGCGGCCCCAATTTCGACAGCCAGATTTTCATACCCATCACCTCTTTTGTCCGCTCGTTCGGCACCAGCCAGGATCGCAACTTCGACATTGCAGTGAAAGCGCCGAGCACCGAGGCCATGTCGGACTTCGAGTATACTTTGATCGGCGAGATGCGCAAGATAAGAGGGCTTAAACCGATTGAGAAAGATGATTTCTCCATCAACAAAATGGATTCGCTCATGTCGGCCTACAACAATGTCATGGGCGTGATCGTGCTCATCGGTTTGCTAATTACTGGCGTGTCGCTTTTCGTCGGCGGCATCGGCGTGATGAACATTATGTTTGTTTCCGTCACCGAACGGACGCGCGAAATCGGCATTCGCAAAGCTCTCGGCGCGAAACGCCGCACGATTCTCACACAATTTCTGTTCGAGTCGTCGGTGATCTGTTTGTTGGGCGGACTGGTGGGATTGGTGCTCTCGGTGGGCATCGCGCAAGTGATCAATGCGCTGCTTATGCCCGCGAGCATTTCCGTGCCCATCGTTGTTGTTGCAATCATTGTTTCGATTTTGGTCGGAGTTTTATCGGGCATCGTGCCGGCGTTCAAAGCAGCCCGGTTGAATCCGATTGAGGCGTTGAGATATGAATAATCCAACGAGATTATATAGAGACGTTCCGCTGGGATGTCTCTTCCAAGCACATATTCAACAGAGCTAACAAATGAACCTAGTCGAAGCAATAAGAATGGCGCTCGCCGCGATTCGCTCACAAAAGTTGCGCTCGATGCTAACGTTGATCGGCATCATCGCAGGTGTGGCCTCGATCATCGCCGTGATGACGGGCATTTCCGTGATTCAAAATACCATGGAAAAGGAAATGAGCGTGCTCGGCACGACGACATTTCAAGTGCAAAAATGGCCTGCCGGCGGATTCAACCATAATGTTGACTGGCGGAAAATTCAGCGGCGCAAGCCCGTGACCGTGGCCAATGCCGATGCCATTCGCGAAAATGTCTCGAGCGTCGATTTGGTGGGTGCGGAGTTGTGGAGCTTTGGTCATATTGCGCGCTATCGCAACGAGGTCACCAACAAAAACTTGACGATCTGCGGCGGTACCCCGGAATACGGCGACAACAATACACATTATGTGAAGTCCGGCCGCAATTTGACCAATCAGGATATCATGACGAGCAGTTTTGTCGTCCTCATTGGGCACAATGTTGCGGAGACGTTGTTTCCATTCATCGATCCGATTGGCAAAATCATCAAGCTGGACGATAGAAAGTATCGCGTGATTGGAGTAATGGAAGAAAAAAGTTCGGCGACGGGCGGCAATTACGACAATTACAACATCATTCCCATTTCGACGTTTCAACAAGTTTACGGCATGAGAG
>JABWAN010000483.1 GCA_013361015.1 Candidatus Zhuqueibacterota bacterium
AGCGCCTTCATGTAACGGAAGTAACGTGCGGCCGGCTCGGCGACCACCTCGGAATGTTCGAGCGCCCCGGAGTTCTCGCCCTGCGCCGCGCGCCGATCGAAATCGATCAGCACGCGCTGCTCCCATGCGTCGGCTGCCCCGAGCACCGGATTTCGCGGCTTCAGGCTGACGCGCGACACGCGCATGCCGCGCTGCGCCGACAACTCGGCTGCGGCGCCCGGCGCAAGCGTCTTGCATACGCCGATCGCGCTCTCAGCGCCGTTCGTGTTGATTTCCGCGAACAGCTTGCTCGCCAGCGACTGTTGCATTGCGGCAGCGGCCTGGCGCGCCTCGTCGAGCAGGGTCATGCTGTCGGGGGCGGTGACCGCGGTCTGGCAGCCTGCAAGTACAACAACAACAACGGCCAACGCCGCGAAACGGGAATTCATCGGTCTTGCGCTCACGCGTCCAACGACCCGCGGAATCTATCAGCGCCGGGTCTGCGGGGTGATCAGAATTACTGAATCGCGCATCAGTTACTGCGCGTCCTCAGAACACGATTCCCTCTGATCCGCCCGCGGCCAGCCCTTCCAAAAGTGTGGACTTGCCCGTACCATTTTCTCCCACGAAGAAAGTGACGGTTCCAGACAACTCCAGCGTCTTTAAATTGCGCAACCGCGGGAGGTTGAATGGAAAAGCGGTGCTCCGGTTGGCTTCAGGCTTAAGGCTGATAGACTTGAGATGAGGCATAGCGCGTTCGCCGGAATGAATTTCACGAGATGAGAATCGTCTGCACGAGATGGTAATTAGCTTTTGCCGTGGAGTCAAGAGTGATTTGCGCACCTCGTGCGTCAAATCTCCATTGCTTGTCCGCAAGCTCTGCGCATGCAATGTACGTATTGCCTTCGTGCTTACCGGCTGCCCGAAGTGCTGCAACGAATATTCATACAATTCGCATTACTACTCGAAGCAAACGAGGAGGGAAAAATGTTGTCGCGTTGTGTCGTTGGCGCTCTGCTCTTACTTTGCATCAGCGGCCCGGCGGCGATCATGGCCCGGCCCCAACCCAAGCTGGTCGTGGTGATCAGCATCGACCAATTCCGCTACGATTACCTCACTCGTTTTGAAAAGCACTTTGTCGCGCGCGGTTTCAATCTATTTCTAAAAGAGGGGGCGAATTTCGTGTGCGCACGGCACGGCCATGCGCTGAACAAGACCGCCGCGGGACATGCGGTAATCATGAGCGGCGCTTACGCCAATCATCACGGCATTATTTCAAACGATTGGTATGACGTGGAAGGACAGTCGGAGGTTTATTGCGTCGGCGATCTCACCGTTCACACCATTGGTGCAGAGGGCGAGGGGCGCTCTCCCAAAAATCTCATGGCCACCACGGTCGGCGACCATCTGCGCGAAAGCAATGCGGGGCAATCGAAAGTCATCGCGGTTTCGAATAAAGATCGCGCCGCGGTATTGATGGGCGGCAAGCTCGCGAACGCGGCGTATTGGATGATCGACTCGGCATTTGTGACTTCCAGTTACTACATGGCGGACTTGCCGGAGTGGGTGAAACAATACAATCGTACCAACCCGGTTTTGGCATACTTCGACAAAAGCTGGGAGCGACTGTTGCCCGAGGCCGAATATGCAGTGCAAGGCGTGGATGATTTTCATGCCGAAGAAACAGCGAACGGAATGGATCGCGCCTTTCCACATCGTATTCGAGGCATGCGCAAACGGCTGACCTCTTCTTTCTTTCGCGCATTTGATTGCTCGCCGTTCGCCAGTGAGGTGTTGGTCGATTTCGCCCGGCAAGGTATTGTGCACGAGCAACTCGGCCAGCGCGGCGTGACCGACTTGCTGTGCCTCAGTTTTTCCGCCAATGATCGCATCGGCCACGCCTTCGGCCCGAATAGCCATGAAGTGATGGATGTCACGCTCCGCACCGATCGACTTTTGGAGCAGTTCTTTGCATTTCTCGATGAGAAAATAGGGCTGCAGAATTGCACGATCATCCTCACCAGTGATCACGGCGTCGCACCTTTGCCGGAATTGCTGCGCGCCCACAATCCCAGCCTCGAAGCCGGCCGTGTGGATGAGAGTGAATTCGCGCGCACGGCGGAGCAGGCTTTGGAAAAAGAGTTTGGGAAATTGAAAAAAGCCCGGCGCTGGATTAGCTATACGGATGACGGCATGCTTTATCTCAATCCCTCGGCATTGGAAGAAAAAGCGATCGCGGCCGCGACCGCGGAACACACGGTGGATTTGGCGCTGGAAGCTCTGCCCGCAGTTTACGCCTCCTTCACGCACAGTCAACTTGCGGCAAACCGTTCGTCGGACGAACTCGGCACAAAGATGCTGCGGAGTTTTTTTGCCGAGCGCAGCGGCAATGTGAGCGTGATCCTCAAACCCTGGTTCATTGATGCGCCCGACGGCGCGACGCACGGCCAGCCGTGGAACTATGATGCGCACGTGCCGTTGTTATGGTTCGGCGCGGGCATCAAGCCGGACACATATTATGAAGCCGTGAGTATCGTAGATATCGCGCCCACGCTGGCTGCAATGTTGGGCATCTCCCGGCCCTCCGGCTCGCACGGCAGAATATTATCGGAGATTTTGCGGGACTGAGAAGCGCGTATATGCGGCGCACATTCTTGTGCACGCGGCCGCTTCGGTTTTTTGAAAATGCCAAACTCCTCGCAATGAAGCTACGAGGGCTTGGCATTTTTTATGAGGTGGAGCAACGGCAAGGAGGCCAGCAGGTGAAGTATGGCTTGCTGGTGAGAGCAAGCCGTGCGCGATATTGCCTTAGAGGTACGCGGTGGTTGGGCGATGGCTGAGGCAGATCAACGGCCATACCTGGGTATCGGCTCGAGATCTGGTTCAATAAATTTTGCGCGCGCTTCATCCGAAAAGACTAGCTCTGCTGAATAGTGCGTCAGCATAATCTTCGAATCGAGCATTTGAGGATGCTGGTCAATGAACGCGTCGGCTGACTCCGAATTTGAAGTCTTCTCCATGAAATGCCTTACCGCCATGATCCATGCGCGCGTCAAGGTCTCATGGTACTTCGAAATATCGATGTGGTTATGCTCGAGCAGGTTTTGTATGGCATCGCGCATCAAGCGACAAGCGGTTTCGGTGTCGTGCTCGGCCAGGTAGATGTAGGCCAGTTTCAGGTGCGCACGATGGTTGAATTGTGCGGGTGGAAACTCGCAGGCTTCCAACGCACGCTGAAAAATTCGATCTTCGGTTGATAAGAGATGTCGCATTGTGACCCTCGCTCGTTAGTTGTCAAACGATTGAAAAAAGCCGTTCTGCAAAACGTCGGCGGTTTGTATGAATGCTCGGGATGCCGGCTTACGTTCTTTCTTGCTGCTGATTCAAGTCATTGCTTTTGCCATTCGCCCATATGGGCAAGGTGAGAGTCGATGCAGGCTGAAATTGCGTGGGAGCATTATAAGAAAAAACGTTTCTTCATGTCAAGGGCCAGGCTTTCGTTTGCAGGCAACGGTATTGCGTCCGCGCGGCGTTTTCATTGGCAAGGTCGCGGGCTTTTGCTTTTTGAAATCTGCGCAGCGCTTTAGTATCTAAAAGATGATTTCAGTGCAAAAAAAATTAGCCACAGAATTACACGGAAACTCACGGAAAGAAGGCATTTTTTGTTAGGGAAGAATTCCGTGCTCTTCCGTGTGATCTCGTGGCCTGATCTTTTTGGTTTCGGCTCGTCCGGCTCAGGTCAGCTCGGTGAACTAGCCCCCTCGGTAAACAAGCGCAGATGGCTCGCAAGAACGCGCAACGACAAAGCAAAAAGAAAACGGGGCGCCGCATTGCCCCGCAAGCCGGGCGGCTACCAGACGTATCGGAGGCGCTACACTTTGTGCCACAAAGCGCTTGCCTATGGCGCGTCGAAAGGCTAAACTTGTACCAGAATGATCTTGTCAACTTAACCATGAAAAAACGATGATGACCTCCAGGCAACGAATGCAGCAAGCGATGGAACTGCGGCTCCCCGATCGTGTTCCGGTCATGTGCCAACTGGCGCTCGGGCATTATTTTTTGCATGCCGGCCTCAAGCCGCTTGAGATTTGGTACAGCTCCGAAGGCTTCGCCGCGGCGCTCATCAATTTGCAGAAGCGTTACAATTTTGACGGCATACTCATCAACCTTCCCGGCCGCGATCCCAACTACGAAGACTATCTTGAAAAGATCGAATCCGGCGCTCGTGAGATGCGCTTGCGTTGGCGCAACGGCAACTACACCATTTTTCCATTGGACGATAATCCGCATTACTACCAGGCGGATGGTACGCGCTATTTCCCCACGTTTGAGGAGATCGACCCGGAGCAACTTTACTATGTGGATCCTTGGGATCTCACCGACATTACTTATCCCTTCACCTGGGGTTTTGCGACAGAGCCACGGCCCTGCGATGACTATTTTCCGGAATATCATTTTGACACGATCAAACACGTGAAGGCCAGCGTTGGCGCGGGCATTTCGGTGCATGCCGAAATTTTCTCACCGTGGTCACAGTTTTTGGAGTTGTTGAATTACGAGTATGCCTTGATGGCTATTCTCGACGATCCCGGAAAGAGTAAAGCGTGCCTCGAGCGCCTCGCCGAGGGCGCGATCGATCTGGCCATCAAGCAGGCGGCATGCGGCGCCGACGCGATTCTGATTTCCTCCGCGTTTGCCGGCGCCGGTTTGATCTCGCGCGAGCACTATGAAGAATTCGTTTTGCCGTACGAGAAAAAGATAGTCACTGCGGTGAAGGCCGCATGTGCCGTTCCGGTTTATACGCACACCTGCGGCAGCATCGGCGACCGCCTCGATTTGATGATGCAGACCGGGACCAACGGCATTGACACGCTCGATCCGCCGCCACTCGGCACCGTGGAATTGGCGGAAGCCAAGAAGATTCTCTCAGGCAGAACTTTTATAAAGGGAAATATCGATCCGGTGAATACGCTCTTGAAAGGAAGCCTGGACCAGGTCAAAGCAGATGTGCGGCGCCGGCTGGAAATTGGCAAGCCGGGCGGCGGTTATATTTTAAGCTCCGCGTGTTCAGTGGCGCCGCATACGCCACCGGAGAATATTGAATTGCTGGCGCAGTTGGCGGAGGAGTTTGGAAAGTACTCGCCCGGTGCTTAGTGTGAAGTCGAAGTTGCTTTCATCTCCTTTCTGCTACAATTGCTCCGTTGCGCAGTTTTGAG
>JABWAN010000001.1 GCA_013361015.1 Candidatus Zhuqueibacterota bacterium
TACGATGAAAATCTTTTCCTGGCCCAACGCGCGCGCAGCGATATGGCGCAACAAAAAAACCTCAAAAAATGATTTCTTAACTTGACATAGTGAGTCCGGTTTGTAACGAATGACAATCACTGGAGTGACGATGGAAAACCTTCATGTTGGCGTTGTCGGCGTGGGCCGTTTGGGCGGCTTGCACGCAAAGCTTTATCGTGAAATCTCGGGGGCGGCCTTTGCGGGCGTTTATGATTCCGATGCGCAGCGCGCGCAAACCGTCGCGCAAGAACACGGCGTCAAAGCCTTCGCTTCTTTCGAAGAATTGCTGGCGGCGTGCGCCGCGGTGAATATCGTTGTGCCTACCAGCTCGCATTTTGAACTGGCGCGACAAGCTTTGCTCGCGAAGCGGCATGTGTTCATTGAAAAGCCGATCACGACTACGGTCGAAGACGCGCGTGAGCTGATCGCTTTGGCGCAGGCGCAGAGCCGCGTTTTACAGGTGGGACATATCGAGCGCTTTAACGCTGCATTGCGCGCATTACAGAATTTCCCGCTCGCGCCGAAGTTTATCGAGTCGCATCGCATGGCTTCTTTTGATCCACGCGGCACCGACGTGGCCGTCGTACTCGACTTGATGATTCACGACATCGACATCATTTTGAGCTTGGTGAAAAGCCCGCTCACGCGCGTGGACGCCAACGGCGTGGCCGTGGTCTCCCTCGAACCGGATATCGCCAACGCGCGGCTCCAGTTCGCGAACGGCTGCGTGGCAAACGTGACGGCGAGCCGCATTTCACAAAAGAAGATGCGCAAGATGCGCTTGTTTCAGCGCGATGCCTATGTTTCGATTGATTTCCTGCAAGGCCTGAGTGAAGTTTTTCGTTTGGTCACGCCGGAGGAAGCGAGCGGCAGATTTTCGTTTCCGGTGGTGTTGGGAAAGTTGGAGCAAGGCGCTCGTCCCCGCCATATTCTCTATGAAAAATTGGATGCGCCGGAAGGCAATGCTCTGAAAATGGAGCTGGAGAGTTTCGTTGCGGCCATTCAAAACCATACGCCGCCGCCCGTTACCGGCGAAGACGGATTGCGCGCGTTGGAAGTCGCGACCGCGATTACGGAGATTATCAAACGGCAATTGGAAAGCTGACTCAAAAAGGTACTCAAGAGTCGCCTTCGCCACCAATCGGAAGCGCTCGGATTCGAATGCGCGTGTGTTCAAAAACGACAGCGTTTCCTATGTTTAAGGCTTCTTCAACGGCACGCAAATTTTTTAAGAGTAGGAGCACTTGTTTTTGTGGGAGTCGTTCCGAGCCGCGCTGGAACAAGATGAAAGAGGGGTTGCGCTTATGGCGTGAGGCAAGCAATGCCCCAAAGTCGGTATCGCCGGAAATGATGATTCTGCTTTCTTCAGCCGCACGATCAAAAACAACCTCGTCGTCGGCCTTGCTCATACCATATTCACTCACGTGCACGGCATCCTAGCCCGCTTTTCGCAATTCACCGGCAATAAGTGGAGAAAGCGCGTTGTCAATGAGGAACTTCATGCCGCAGCCAAGAGAGGCAACTCACGCTCGCGCACGGCTTCTGCTGCATAGAGCAAGGCTTCACGCAGATCTTCCGATTCAAGATCCGGATACGCGTTTAGGATTTCTTCTTCACTCATCCGATCTGCGATCATGCCAACAACCGTCGCGACCGGAATACGCAGTGAGCGAATGCAGGGCACTCCTCCTATTTGCTTGGGATTGATCGTTATTCGAGTGAACTTCATTTGAAACTCCAGTATGAATCAAGAATTGTGAAACAATGTCTTGTGGGCTCAAATTAAGAAACCTTCTTTTGTCGGGCAAACACCTTTTGCGCACGCGGTCCTAACGGCTCGCCATATTCCAGCATGCTTGAAAAAACTCGTGCGGCGCATAGTAATATTTTTCTAACTCGGCTTTCGTGTAGCACTCCAAATTGTAAACTTTGAACAGGCGCATCGGCGTTTTCTTGGTGGGCTGCAAAGGCCGTGGGCGATGCTTCATGATTTCGAAATGCACATGATCGAATTGCCAGCCGTACTTGCTTAATTCTTTTTTCGTCATGAAGCGGCCAATGGGAACGAAGGGATCCACCGTATCGCCAACGACGACGGTCAAGTCCGCAATGTGTTCATACACGGTCCAGAGCGTGTCGTGGTCATGCGTAACGTGCTCGACGATGAGTTGCGCAAACGGGCCGTCATCGCGCTGGCTAATCACGCGGCCGGCCGCTGCGGGGAAGATCGGCTCGTTTTCATAATTATCCCCGGGCCGCATGAAATCCGTTGCGGTGTGATAGTGCGCCGGAATGCCGGGCCGGGCTTTGCGCACCAACCCAAACTCGCCGATCTTCGTCAAGCGCACCTGCTCCCACGATTGGCGATTGGAAACGTTGATGGGCAAGTACCAAGCACAGGCGCTTTGCGCGGAAGCGGACGAGATGACTGCTATCCAAAGCGAGCAAAACAGCAGTCGTATCCTCCCAACATCTATGCAGGCGCGCCTATGCTCGGTCGCGCCTTGCTTGACCACGACTTGCTCATATCGGAGGGCGATCACAAATCATTCCCCGAGTAAGATTGATTGAACGACTTATTGCACAGCGGAAAGTCCGGCACGATATTCTTGAGCAGCGCAAAGGACAGCGCCGGCCAGTTGGCGAACGAGGGGTCTTTGACTTTCACGCGAAAGAGCTTGCCGACATTATCCACCATTACCCAATGTGCAATCGCGCCGCGCCAACCTTCGACCATGCCGAACGCCGGCTCGAACGCCGGCAGCGCACGGAGCGGCGCGACCAGCGGCCCGCTTGGTAGTTGTGACAACGCCCGCTTGATCAAACTCACCGACTCGTGTATTTCCTCCACGCGCACCATCGTGCGCGCGTAAACGTCTCCCGACTTGAAAACCGGCACGTTGAATTTCAACGCATGATAGGCATCAAAAGGATGATCGCGGCGCACATCCACGTCGATGCCGGAAGCGCGCGCCACGTAACCGAGCACACCGTGATCCACTGCGGTTTGCTGACTCAACGTGCCGGCGCCTTCCAAACGATCCATTAGAATCGTGTTGCTCAAGCTAATATCGACGATCTCTTTGAAATCCGCGAGAATCGCATCCAGCTCCGCAGCGAGAGGGAGATCACTTGGAAAATCACGTGCAACGCCGCCCGGAACGAGGCCGCCGCGCAGCAGCCGGTTACCGGTGATGCGCTTGTTCAAACGCAGCAGCCGCTCGCGGAGGCGAAAGCAATGTGAATGCGCCACGGGAAAACCGGTGTCGTTGGCAATCATGCCGAAGTCGGCAATGTGATTGTAGAGCCGCTCCATTTCCAAGAGCACGACGCGAAGATATTGCGCACGCATGGGCACTTCGGATGCGCTCAACTTCTCCAGCGCTTGGCAATAAGCCAAGGAGTGGCCGATCGTGGTATCGCCGGAAATGCGTTCGGCAAGCTCGACGCCCTCTGCAGGCGCGCGGCCTTCAAACAATTTCTCCGTGCCCTTGTGCGTGAAGTACAAACGAATCTTCAAATCGATCACGGTTTCGCCGACCACGCTGAAACGAAAATGGCCCGGCTCGATGATGCCCGCGTGCACCGGGCCGACGGGAATCTCGTACACGCCTTCACCACTCACCGGTAAAAATGGAAAGGGCGTGCCGTCATCTTCAAACTGCGGCGGCTCCGTCGTGTCTTTACGCAACGGGAAAAAATCTTCCGGCCAGAAGCCGTGACGCACGAGCGGCCGGCGATCGGGACTGCCAGTGGCTTGAATGCCGAACAAATCTTTGATCTCGCGCTCAAAACGCGAGGCCGGATAATAGAACGTTGCCATCGAGACGATGGTGGGGTTTTCAGCGGGCAGCTCTTTGGTGGCACATGCAAACCAGTTTTCGCGGCTATTCGCGAAAATGTATTGCACCTCGAAATGGCCCGTGCCGGCGCGGCGATCCGTGGCGACCATGAGTATCAACTCGGCCTGAAACTCGCTGCGCAACATGCGCGCGAGCCGTATGGCGTTGCCGCGCGTGACGCGAAAATGCAGCTCATTGCCGCGCACGACGCGGAGATTTTGCACGCGGTCTTTAAAATTTTCTGCAAGCTGTTTTTGAAGACGGGAAAAGTCGGGCATAGTCGTTAGGCGAATTAGAGAATCAAACTCAGGAAAGTTTTTGGGCCACACACGGATCAGAAATACACACCGAAAAGCTTTGTCTGCGTGCGCTTTTGATCCGTGTGTTATCCGCAAGGGTTATGGTTTTCAGCCGTCAAAATCAATCGTAACTACTCAGGCCCAATTCAAGAGCAAAACGACTTTGCGAAAGGACAAAACCATTGCTGGCAAAGCTATTCAAAGGCTCATTTAATAGTTTTGTCTTTTAAAATGGCCTGAAAAGTTACAATCAATCTATCTTGCCACGATCGCAACGCTTTGCTCGAGCAGCGTGGCAATCGGCGCAGGCAGCGTGAGGCCAAGCGTCACCAACACCGCAACAAAAATGAACAACGGCGCAATGCGCCAGCCGCTCACCTCGCCGAGGGCAACGCCCTCCGCCGGCGCGCCATACAACATTTTGTTCAAATGATTGATGAAGGAAACAAAAATGATGAGCAGCAACGCGAGCGTGAGTCCCATGAGCCACGGATAATCGGCGGCAAAGCCGGCGCGCAACAGCGCAAACTCACTGATGAAAATTCCGCCCGGCGGCAAGCCGATAAGCATGAGGAGCGTGGCGGCGAGCAGCCCGCCGGTCCATGGCATGGTTTTGAGCAGGCCGCGCACGTTCGCAATGAGCGGCGAGCCGTATTTGCGCTCGACATTGCCAATTAAAAAAAACAGCAGCGATTTGCCTGCAGTATGATTGACCAAGTGCAGCAGCGCGGCAAACGCGCCGAGCGGTCCGAGCGCGAGGCCGAAACAAATCAAACCGGTGTGCTCGATGCTCGAATAAGCCAGCATGCGTTTGTAGTTGTCGGTCAACACCACGCTGAATGCGGCGATCACCAGCGAGAGCAGGCCGAGCGCCAACAGCAGATTGTCGGTGAAGTTACTGCTCAACGTTGCATCGACGACCACTTTCCAGCGCACGATGGCATACATGGCCGTGGCAAACAGCGCGGAAGACATGAGCGCGGCCAGCGGCGCGGGCGCTTCACCGTAGGCATCCGGTTTCCACGTGTGCATCGGTGCGATGCCGGCCTTCGTGCCGTAGCCGATGAGAATGAAGACGAATGCGAGGCGCATAACTTCTGGGTGCAGGCGCGGCGCGGTGTCCAGCAGCACGGTCCAATTCAGCGCGTGCTCCGCGCGGCCGGAGAGCGTGACGAAGTCGAAGTAGCCGAGCACTGTGCCCGTGAAAGCGAGCGCGATGCCCACCGAGCTGATGAGAATGTATTTCCACGAAGCTTCCACTGCGGCTTTGCTGAGGGTGAGCGGAATGATGAACGCCGAGAAAATCGTCGTGGCCTCGACCGCAATCCACATGACGGCGACGTTGTTCGCGGAAACCGTGAGCAGCATCGCCGCAATGAACAAGTTGAGGCTAATCTGATAGCGGCGCAGCGGCAACGTGGCGGCGGCGTTGCGTTCAAGCCCCGGCCCGAGCAAGAGTGTGAGCGTAGCAACGCCGGCCACACACACCATGAGCAAGGCCGAGAGACTATCGGCGCGCAGCATTTCGCCCGGCCCGAAAGTCGGCGCTGCGCTGCCGGCAATCGCCGCGCCGGCAAAGCGCAGCGCGGCGCCGAGCGGGAGGAGCGACAGCAACGCATTCACCCAGCCTACGAACCGATGATACGGCCGCACGACGGCGGCGAGCAACGCTGCCACGAGAAATGGAGCGAGCAACAAGATGAAGTTCATGGCGATTATCCAAAAAATTATTGAAATGATCTTTCGTGGCTCAGAGGCTGCCAAAGAAAAGCAAAACGATTTCCGGCAAAACTATTAAAAGCGAAAGAGCAAAACATTAATATCGCGTCTATCTCCCCGTCTCCCGCTCACCCTCTCAGTTGATTCAAACGATCCACGTCCATCGAATCGAAGGTGGTTTTGATTTGGTAGACGATTACTTGCATAACCAAAAAGCCCATGAGCACGTCGAGGAAAACGCCCAGTTCGACGATGAGCGGAATGCCGTAGGTGCCCAGCACGGCCAAGAGCGCGATGCCGTTTTCCAGCACGAGAAAGCCGACAATCTGGGTCAAAGCTTTTTTGCGCGTGATAATGACGAAGAGGCCGACGAAGATCAATCCCACGGCCAGCGGCAAACCGGCGCGTGTGGGCAGAGTGCTGAGCTGCACCACCGGGCGCGTGACCGCATATGCGAGTAGCACCAGCAGCCCGGCGATGATGAGCGAGGTGGCGACGTTGACATACGGCGCCACTTCGCGCTCGATGCCGATGCGCGCTTGCAAGCGGTCGAGGTAGCGCGGAATGATGAGCACTTTGAGGCCGAATAGCAAGGCCGCGACGACGTACAGTTCATGATCGTTGCCGAAATAGCCGACGATGACGAACAACCCCGCGAGAATCGCAGATTGCCATTTGAAGGCCGCAACATAAGAGTGCAGGCTGCGCCGCCACAGTAGCGCGATGCCAAAGAACAGCACCACGCTCGCGCCGAGCGTGGAGAGTTGAGAAAAGAGAGCGTCGTTCATGTAATTCCTATTTGCAGAGCGTTCGCTTGAAAATCTCAGCGAGGTGGCTGGATGCCATCGCTTTGAAGCCAGCTAGCCCGAAGAGATAAAAGTCAGGTAAACAAGCAAAGATGAAACCTCGGTGGAGCAGCGACACAACATAAAAAAAACTTTTGGCTCTAGAACTCAATGCCGGTGCGCAAAAGAATTTTGATGATAAGCTCAGATAAGCGACTACTCAATTTGAAAAGCAAAACTATGGTTGCGCGCTCGTTCCATTCGAAAGAGCAGAGCCACGGCCAAGCGGTAGCAGAGCGGACGCACTATCTCAATAGGAACGACGACGTGACCGCGAGCAGCGCGAGCACGAACGACAGCCCGAGCAATTCCGGCACGCGGAAGAGGCGCAGCTTGGCGATGCGCGTTTCGAGAAAGGCCACGGTCAACGCGAGCACAATGAGCTTGCCGATAAGTGCGAGCAGCGCGATGCCGAGTGCGGCGGGCGTCAACTCAGTCGCCACGCCCCACGGTAAAAATAAATTCGCGAGCAGCGCGAAGAAGACAAAGAGCTTCGTGGCCGCGGCCCACTCGATGAGCGCGAGATAGCGGCCTGAATATTCCAAAATCATGGCTTCGTGAATCATGGTCAGCTCGAGGTGCGTGGCGGGATTGTCGATGGGCAACCGTCCGGTTTCCGCGAGCATGACGATGAATAGCGCCGCGAACCCGAGCAAGTGGCCGGGGTTGATCACTGCGCCGGGATCGGCGAGCGTGTGCATTACGATGCGGCCGAGATTGGTGGAGCCGGCGCCCAACGCGAGGCCGAATATCGAGAGCGCAATCGTGGGTTCGGCAATGGCGGCCACGGTCATCTCGCGGCTCGCGCCCATGCCGCCGAACGCCGTGCCCGGATCGAGGCCCGCGAGCGCGAGAAAGAACGTGCCCAACAGCAGCAGATAAACTACCGCGAGCAGATCGCCGATGGCATCAAACGGCAGGTTGGCGGCGATCAAAGGAATCACAAAAGTCACGGCGACGGTGCTGGCGAAGATAATGTACGGCGCGAAGCGAAAGAGCCACGAGGCGTTGTTCGAGACGACCACTTCCTTGCCGAACAATTTGCGCAACTCGAAATAGGGCTGCCACGGCGGCGCGCCACGGCGATTTTGCAGCCGCGCCTTGAGCCAGCGAATGAATCCCACTAGGCCGGGCGCGAGGGCGAGGGCCAGCAATACTTGAGCGAGTTCGAGCACATATCCGGTCATACGAGAGCCTTGGGTTGATGAATCAAAAAACTTTATCAAAATCCGAATGGCGATTCACGAGCGTTGCGCTTTGAGGAAAATCTTGCTATTTTTATTCAGTCAAATCCACTATGAAAACTCACAATAGATGAACTGAGAATCCCATGATGCAAACATCCTTTGCCGAGCCGGAGATCGATGCGCTGCTTCGAACCGGCCTCTATCAAAGCCGCGAGGAGATCATTGCGGATGCCTTTCGCAATCTGTTGCTCAACAACAAAGCTTTGCGGCTGGAGCTTGCGATCGAGTTGTTTCGAGCCGATGAAGTTTATCTTGGCCGCGCCGCCGAGATTGCCGGCAGCGACCGCTGGGAATTTCGAGAGATTCTGCACGAACGCCATATTCCCATCGTTATAGAAGCGGAGCCCGCTGAAGCAATGGATCGAGATCTCGCACGTTTCTTTGGCAAAGAATAATGATTGTCTCCGATACCAATATCCTCTCAACGTTCGCTCGGATTCAGCGGTTGGAGTTGCTGTTTGCCGCCGTCGCCGCGGACTCGCTCCATCTCCCGCCTGCAGTGCAAGCGGACACTGTACTAAAGACAAAGTCCGACAAGTGATGGACGACATCGAAAAAAGCAAGCCGGGTATGGTGATCAAGGGCAAAGATGAAATCCTCCGGTAATACCTCCTCCGTCCCCAAGATATTTTGATGACCCCTTTTTCACAACCACCTCGCTGCCAACAACAACAGCACGAGAATCACCGTCACATACACGAGATATGCATGCACCGAGCCGGATTGCAAGCGCCGCACTTTGTGCGCAAGTAGGCGCACCCGCGCGAGCAACGGCCTATACAAAACTTTTTCGAACCACGGCGTGATCTCACTCTTGTACTCGATGGATTGCACGAAGTATTTCGACTCGGGATGAAAGTCAATCGTGAGCTCTTTGGTCGGACGATACAACTCGGCGAAGACGCGGCGCAGTGGCTCGGCGAAGGCAGTGGCAGTGTATTCCATGCGCGGAGATTGGCCGATGCGGCCGCAGCCCCACGAGTCGCTCACGCGCGCTTTACGATTGCTGCGCAGCAGCCACAGCAACAACGGCACGAGACCGAGCAAGAGCACCAATCCAAGCGCCATGAGCGCCGGTGAGACTTGTCCGAAATTTTCCGGCGTTTGCAGCGACAAGCCGAGCGTGAAAGCCGCGCGCGTATCCGGCAAGCGGTCAAGGCCCGCGAGAATGGCGCTCAATTGCGGCACGACCACGAACGGCGCCAATCCCAACGCAAGGCACGCGAGCGCCAATATTCCCATGCCTGCGCGCATCGAAAGCGGCGCCTCGTGCGCGTGCGCCGCTTCGTGCGAGCGCGGAATGGCGAGAAAAGTGATGCCGAAAGCTTTCACGAAGCAGGCCACCGCGAGGCCGCTGGTGAGCGCGAGCATCCCGACGGCGAGCGGCATGCCCACCGCGATTTCGGGTTTGGGAATGTGAAATCCGCCGAGCAGCGCTTGAAACACGATCCACTCCGAAGCGAAACCATTGAGCGGCGGCAGCGCAGAGATCGCGGCTGCGCCGATTAAAAAGAAGAAACCGGTCCAGGGCATGCGTTTGATCAAGCCGCCCATTTCTTCCATGTTGCGTGTGTGCGTGGCGTGCAGCACCGCACCCGCGCCGAGAAAAAGCAACCCTTTGAACGCGGCGTGATTGATCGTGTGATACAAACCGCCGATGAAACCGAGCGCGGCGAGCGTCATCAAACCGTAGCTTTGAAACATCATGCCCGCGCCGAAGCCGATCAAAATAATGCCGATGTTTTCCACGGAATGATACGCGAGCAGACGTTTGAGATCGTGCTCCATCAACGCATACAAAACGCCGAGCAGGGCCGACACCGAGCCGACGGCGAGCACGGTGATGCCCCACCAAACCGGCCCGGACCCGAGCAGATCGATCAGCACGCGCGCGAGGCCGTAAATCCCCATCTTGATCACGACACCGGACATCAGCGCCGAAACATGGCTGGGCGCAACCGGATGCGCCATCGGCAGCCACACGTGCAGCGGCACAATGCCGGCTTTGGAACCGAAGCCGAAGAGCGCGAGCATGAAAGCAGCATTGCGCACCATCGGCGACAGTGTGGCAGCGCCGGAACGCATGGCTGTGAACGACGCCGTCACCTCGCCGTTGGAAAGCAACAAGAACATGGCGAGCAGTGCGGCGAAACCGGCGTGCGTCATGGCAATGTACCAAATGCCCGCGCGCACGGCGCCGGCTTGATCATGCTCGGTGAGCACCATGAAGTACGCGGAAAGCGACATGGCTTCCCACGCAATCAAAAACGTGAGCGCGTTATCGGCCAGCACTTGAAGGCAAAGCGCGAGCAACAGCACATTGAACATCGCGCCGAGCATGCGAAGCGAGTAGCGGCCTTCATAAGAGGCGGAATAACCGTAGCCATAAATTGCAGCCGCCGCGCCGAGCAATCCAATGACGATGAGAAAGAACGCACCGAGTCCGTCGAGGCGCAAAGCCACGCCGGTGAGCGGAAGAACCTCGCCCGCGGCAAATCCCAATGTCGCATTGGTGAGAATGGCGGCAACGCCGAGCAGCAACGCTGCTAGTGAGCCGATCGTTGCGCCGAGTGCAACCAACGCGCGTCCCATTGCGCCGCGCATTCCGAGCAGCGCCATTACTGCGCCGAATCCATAGGCCGCGAGCATTATGAAAAAATAGAGGCGCATCATAAAACTACTTCTGCGTTTTGATTTTCAAATTGAGTAATCGCCCCACAAAATTTGTCATTCTGGAGGAATCTTTTTAAGCCCAGGCCTCGCGGTCTAGAACTAGAAAAGTTTTATGTTGCGTCGCTGCTCCACCTGCGTTTCATCTTTGCTTGTTTACCGGACTTTTATCTCTGCGGGCTAGCTGACTTCAAAGCGATAGCATCCCGCCGCCGAGCTGAAATTTTCAAGCGCGCCACGCTCGCTTCAATATCATTATCATCTTTTCTAATGCTCGGCACGAAACTCTCTCAAGCCACGAGGCAAGGTTCCTGCAAAATGACATTTCGAAACGAAGTAGTGCAGTTACAAAGAGCTGCGCAAGTTACGGTGCCCCCGTAGCCCGAGCAGCTTCGCTACTTCCACGGCAACAGCAGCGCACAGAGCATGAACATGAGCACGATGAAAAGATAAACCAAATAGCCGTGCAGCGAGCCGGACTGCACCCGGCGCACTTGTTTGCTGACCCAGCTTATCACATTGACCAGCGGGTGATAGATGAACTCTTCAAACCATGAGCGGATTTCGGTTTTATAGTCGATCGCTTGCACGAAGTATTTCGACTCGGGATGGAAGTCGATCGTCAACTCTTTGGTCGGGCGATACAACTCCGCGAACACGCGGCGCAGCGGCTCGGCGAAGGCAGTGGCGGTATATTCCATGCGCGGAGTTTGGCCGATGCGACCGCAACCCCATGAGGCACTCACGCGCACACGGCGATTGAAACGCGACATTCCCAAAACAAAGGCAGTGAGGCCGAGCACAACGAGCAAAGCGAGAGCTGCGAGCGTGGGTGAAATCTGCGCGAAGTCATTCGGCGTTTGCAGCGCGAGTCCCAGCGCGAGCGTGGGCGCTTCGGCCGGAAGTCCATCCAAACCGGCAATCACTCGCCCGAGCACTGGCATGACAAGGAAGGGCAACACGCCCAGCCCGAGGCAGAGTAGCGTCGACAATGCCATGCTGAGGCGCATGGCGACCGGGCCTTCGTGGGCGTGCGCCGCTTCTGTCGAGCGCGGGATGGCAAGAAAGGTGATGCCGAACGCTTTGACGAATCCGGCCGCGGCGAGACCGCTGGTGAGCGCGAGCATACCCACGGCGATCATCATCAACGCTGCGACCACAGGCTGCGGCAAATTGACCCCCGGCAGCAATGATTGAAATAAAAGCCATTCGCTCACGAAACCATTGAGCGGCGGCAGCCCGGCAATCGCCACGGATCCAACGAGAAAAAAGAGCGCGGTCCACGGCAATGGCTTGATCAATCCCCCCATGCGGTTCATATCGCGCGTGTGCGTTGCGTGCAGTACCGCGCCCGCGCCCATGAACAGCAGCCCTTTGAAAGCGGCGTGATTGAGCGCATGATAAAGCGCAGCGATGAAGGCCAGAGCCGAGGCCGCAGCCAAGCCGCGTGCGCCGAATACAAAGCCCGCACCCACACCGATGAAGATAATACCGATGTTTTCCACGCTGGAATAAGCGAGCAAGCGTTTGAGATCGTTCTCCATCAACGCATAGAGAATACCCACCACCGCGGAGACGGCTCCAGCGAGCAGCAATATGACGCCCCACCATGTCGGCCCGCCGCCGAGCAAATCAAGCGCGACGCGCAGCAAACCGTACACACCTATCTTGATCATCACGCCGGACATGAGCGCGGAAACGTGGCTGGGCGCAGCGGGATGCGCGCGCGGCAGCCAAATGTGCAGCGGCACGAGGCCCGCTTTGGACCCGAAGCCAAGAAAGGCAAGCACGAAAATGAGATTGCGTATGGCCGGAGAAAGTGCGGCTGCACTCGCGCGCAAATCTCCAAACGCGCCGGAGCCGCCGTTCGCGAGCAGCAAAAATGCGGCGAGCAACATTAGCAATCCGGCATGCGTCATGGCCGCATACCACAAGCCCGCACGCACGGCACTCGCCTCGCGACCTTCCGTGATCACGAGAAAATAGGAAGTCAGCGACATCGCTTCCCACATGAGCAGGAAAGTGAGAATGTTGTTCGCCATCGTTACCAAACTCATCGCAAGCACAAAGAGATTGAACATCACGCCGAGCAGGCGGAGCGACGCGCGCCCGTCTTCGTAGATTGCGGAATAGCCCGCGCCATAAATCGCCGCGGGAATGGCGCCGGCGCCGATGAGAATGAGAAAGAACGCGCCGAGTGCATCAAGTCGCAATGCAAAACCGCCCGCGAGGGGCAACAAAGCCGGAAGCGACCATTCAAATGGCGTGTTCGAAATAAGCACCGATGCGCCGAGCGCGATGCCCGCGGTTGCGCCCATGACCGCGCCGAGCGCAACCAACCCGCGTCCGAGTGCGCCGCGCCCGCTAATCAATGCGACCAACGCACCGAAACCATAGGCTGAGATGAGTAAGAGCAAGAGAATTTGCATTATCCGAAGTTTGTTTATTCGCTAAAGCGCTCGACCCTCGGCCTAGCCGAGGTTTTTAGCATACGATTGTGAATCGGAGGTCGGGAATGTAACGGCCAAGCCGTTGCACAGCATCTTTTACTTTTTCCGCAAACGATCCAGCGCCGCGAGAATGCCGCGCAGAATGTTCGCCGGTTCCGGCGGGCAACCGGGCACGAACACATCCACCGGCACCACTTTATCGACGCTGCCAATGACGGCATAACTGCCTTTGAACACGCCGCACGTCTGCGCGCAATCGCCGACCGCAACCACCAATTTCGGGTCGGGCGTGGCTTCGTAAGTTTTGCGCAGCGGCACTTCCATGTTGCGCGTCACCGGCCCGGTCACGAGCAGCATGTCCGCATGCCGCGGCGAGGCGACGAAATGAATGCCGAAGCGCTCCAAGTCATACACCGGGCTGGTAAGTGCGGTGATTTCGATCTCGCAGCCATTGCACGAGCCGGCATCCACTTCGCGAATCGCGAGCGCGCGCCGCAGCAGCCGCTTGCTCTTCGCATCAATCTGTTTGACGAGCTCCACGACTTCGACCTCCTCGGGCCCCAGTGGCTCGGTGACGATACCGGTTTTGAAAATCTTTTTGAATAAAGAAGGCATAACGCTTTCCTGCGAACGTTGTCGAAAAAAATTGCACCGCGACTGAACGCCAAGCAATGCTCATGTTTTTCACTAGCGTTAATGGGCGCGCATTCACGGTTGCTGCTTGTTTGGTTGTGGCTTGTTTGCGTTCGAAGATCGTGCTCGACGAGCTGAAACCGATGTGCTCCTGTTTATCGGCAAGAGCCGCCAATCAAAAACGGAGGGGAAGAAGGATTTTGGGAGATCTAGCCTCCCCAGTGCGAGACGATGGAAACTGCAAATTCATCGAGAGTCCTTTCTCCTGTTGCTTCGCACCACATTTTCACGAGGCGCATAAAGTGTGATAAGATTTATCGTGAGTCTCGCACGAGCCTTGCGAGGCAGTTAAACGGCGCGGAATATAAATAAAAGATCACCATCGAGCAAGCACACCGTCACATTTTTACGCAGCCATGAAGCATTCCTCCTTGCTCACGTTGCGAAGAATCATTGCGAGCATTGCAATGTCACTCGCTGCCCCAATCACCTTACTTGAACGTGTCATCCATGCAGCTCATGACGCGGCGATATTCCGAATCCTCCTCAGGAAAAGTCTGCAAGCACGTTCACGACAATTGCAATGCCCGCTAGTGCGTTGCTTAACGACGGCGTAACTGCGGCGCGGCTTTGGCAATCGCAGTTTGCAGTTCTGCGCCAATGGCCGTGGCTTTATCCAAACAAGCTTTGGCTTTATCTCGCGCGGAGAGAAAATCGCCTTTGTTGATCAAATCGCTGGCCTCAGCCAGCGCAGTTTCCAGCGCCGTCAAATCAGTCTGCATGGCTTCGAGTGCGGCGCGGCCTTCTTTGCCCTTGGGCGCTTTCTGCAACAACTCTTTGCCGGTGGTGATGGCGGTCTGCGCTTGCGTGATCAAGTCTTGCGCTTCCTGCTGGGCCTTCTCCTTTTGCACTTTGGCGGTCTCAGCCGCGCGATTGGCCGTAGTGGTCGCAGCGATCAACAATTCCGTTGCGCGCGTATAATCACGAAACACGGCGAATTTGGATTTTTGCTCATCGATCGCGCTGAGGGCAGCGCGCAACGAGTCTTGCGCCGCGCTATATTCTGCTGCGGCATAACGCTCCGCCTCCGCTTTGGTCGCAGCGTCGAGTGCGGCTTGCGCGGTTTGGATATCCTGTTGCGGCGCTTCGGCGCAGCCGAGAAGCAGTGCCAAAGTCAACAGCACCGCCGTGCGGCCAAAGATTTTCGATAACTTCATGTCGTACTCCTTTCAAATTGTTTCATCATCCCTGCAATATCATGGTAGTGCTTCAGGTACTTGATCGCGTTGCCTTCGGCAGTGAGAAAGAGCGCAGCCTGCACCAGCATTTTTTGATGCGTCGCAGACTTGCCCATAAATTCACCCATTGTTGCAGCAATAGCGTTGAATTGATCAAAGCCATCTTCATGTTTGCCAGCCGTCCTTTTCTTGAACTTCCTCGTGCGCTTGCAGTCAATCCGGATTTTTTTCCATGAGCGGGAGCTTCACCTCGAAGAGACTGCCTGAGGCGGCGCCGGGCATGGCATAATCCGCAGGAACGGCCGGACTCTGCACGCGAATTTCACCGTCGTGCGCGTGCGCGATGGCGGCACAGATCGCAAGCCCCAGACCGCATCCGCCGGTTTCCCGGCTGCGCCCGGAATCAACGCGATAGAAGCGCTCGAAAATGTGTGCACAATGTTCGGGCGGAATGCCGATCCCGGTATCGCGCACGGTGAGCACTGCGCTGCGGTCCACGCGGCGCAGCGAGATTTCCACTTTTCCTTCCGGCGTGAATTTGATGGCATTCTCCACCAAGTTCAACAACAAGCGCCGCAATCGGCTGGCGTCACCGAGGACTGCGACCGGCTCCGGCGCCGATAGCGACAGTTGCAATGGCCGGCCTTCTGCCAACGCCTGCGCATCTTCAAACACCTCGGTGGCCAATTCGTGCAGCGCCACGCGCTCTTTGGAGAGCACCATCTTGCCGGCGTCTGCGTGTGCGAGGAAGAGCAAACTTTCGACAATTTTGGCGGTGCGGCTAATTTCTTCCAATGCGCTGACAAGCACGCGCCGCAACTCGGTCGCACCGGCATTGTTCGCCAGCGCCAATTCCATCTCGCCGCGCAGAATGGTCAACGGCGTGCGCAGCTCGTGTGCCGCGTCTTGCGAGAATTGCTCGATACGTGCCACACCGGATTCGAGGCGCGCGATCATTTCATTCATGGTCTCGACCAGCGCCCCGATCTCATCTTGCGCGGGATAACTCGGCAAGCGCTGGCTCAAATTCGTTGCGGTTATTTGCCGCGCGGCTTGGATCACGCGCGAAACGGGCCGCATCGAATATTTCGCCAGCAGCCACCCGCCGCCGAGCGCGACCGTCATCGCGAGCGGAAACAACCAAGCAAACGTGCGCAAGAGTTGCCGCTGCACTTCATAAAGCGGGCGCAGCGAAACCGCCACACCAATCCAGTAGGGCGTAGCTTGCTTTTGCAGAACACGAAAATCATGGCCGCGATAGGAAACGGTCACCGGCTGTTCCAGCGGTTGATCAAAGGTAAAGAGCTGAGACAAGGAGTCAGCCGGCAACAACGAGCGATAGACCAACTTCATTTCTCGGTTGCGAATCTCCAGCACGTGCGTAGCTTTGTTGAGCATGAAGTGCTGCTCGATATTTTCACGCACTCTCGCTTCCAATGCCGCCCCTGCGCGTCGCTTGCTGCGCGCTGAACCTTTATCGGTTTCCGAGAGAAAGATTTCCGTCCACCGCAGCTCGTCACGCAACTCCTCATCGAATTGTTTGAGCAACGCGCGGCTGCGCAACACTTGCGCCGCACCTGCAAAAGCCAGCACGGTGAAAGTAAACAGCGCGGTGTACCAAAGGGTCAACTTCGCGCGCAGGGAAATGGCTTTCATCGCTCGTGCTCGCGCATCACATATCCGACCCCGCGCACCGTGTGCAGCAACCGTTTCTCGCCGCCGGCTTCTAATTTTTCCCGCAGCCGCTTGACATAAACGTCGATGAGATTCGTGTCACTATCGAAATGATAATCCCACACGTGCTCGGCGATGAGGGTGCGCGTCATCACGCGGCCGGTGTTGCGCAGCAAATAATCCAGAATTGCGTATTCACGCGGCGTAAGCTCGATGAGTCGCGCGCCACGGGACACTTGACGAGTGACAGGATCGACGGTCAAATCCGACATTTGCAATGCGGCGCTGCGGTCGCTGCCTTGACGGCGCAGCAACGCGCGCACGCGCGCCAGCAATTCCGCAAAGGCAAAGGGCTTGACGAGATAATCGTCGGCGCCGGCATCCAAGCCGTTGACGCGATCATCCACTTCACGGCGCGCGGTGAGAATGAGCACAGGAACCGGCACGTGTTGCCGCCGCAGTTCGCGCAACACACTCATGCCTTCCAAACCCGGCAGGAGCAAATCAAGAATGATGAGATCGTACGGCTCGCTCAGCGCCAGTTCCAGCGCGCGTGTGCCATTACCGGCGAGTTCCACGCTATATGCTTCCTGCTCCAAACCTTTGCGCAGGAACGCCGCCACTTTCTTTTCGTCTTCGACCACTAGAATGCGCATAGCCTCTCTTTTCAAGCAAGGTTTCACAACAGAGGCTGGGAGAGAAGATTCTTCCAACGCCCGCATTATGGTGGTAGATTTAAGGGCTTTTTGCAGACAAAAGCAAGCTGCGTGAACGGTTTCGCGACATTTGTGGCGCGGCCACTCGCTTTTTCAATACGAAAGCTGCGCAGCGGAACAGGGCACGCCCATACGAAATCCTAACGAGTGCGTGCACCGAGCCGTTGCTGCACGAGATGCTTGAGCTTTATGGCCGGCATGGTGGTGGGATGAACGTTGCGCAAACGCGCTTCATTCTCGATGAGTTCTTCCGCCTCCGGCCACGACTTCGCTGCTTCCAAAATTTCCATGAAAATGGAATACGCCTCCGCATCGCCTTGGAAGAAGCGACGAACGAGAATCTCCTCGATTTGCGGACGAACCTGGGTCTTCAAGCTATCGTCACCATTGCCATGTGTATTCATTTCAAGCACCGCGCACATTGCCATCTGCTCCAATCTCATCGCGAAACAAATGCATCGACTCTGGCAGATTACCAAATTCAAATGAACTTTCGGTGAAAGCGGGATGAATTTTTTTTCATGCAGCAACCACTGCGGCATGGAATTTCAGTTGCATTTTTTATCGCGTCTCATATTTTCCGTTATTCTCACTTAATGAAAAGGCCGTCTCATGCCATCTCAAGCAGAAGAGCGATTTTCACCGCAGTTCTCCTCCCTCGTCTTGCGGCGCTTGCACACGCCCGCAGATTATAGCGCCTGTCTCGCTTTGCAGAAAGAAACTTGGGGCGATAGCTTTGCTGAGTGTGTGCCGCCGTCTTTATTAATGGTCAGCCAAAAGATCGGCGGCGTGGCTGCGGGCGCGTTTGATGAAAACGGAAAGTTGCTGGGATTTGTTTTTGGATTGACCGGTGTGAAAGATGGGCGTTTGGTGCATTGGTCGGATATGCTCGCCGTGCGGCCGGAATATCGCGATCACGGACTTGGGCGGAAGTTGAAACATTACCAGCAACAACTTGTGCGCGAAATCGGAGTGGGGGTTATATACTGGAGCTATGATCCGCTCGTCGCGCGTAATGCGCATTTGAATTTGAATCACCTCGGTGCTCACGTCACGGAATACGTGCCGGATATGTACGCGAGCGATGCCGTTGGGACCCTTTATCGCGGCTTGAGCATGGATCGCTTCATCGTGGCTTGGGAGATTTTGCACGAGCCGGATGAAGCCGCTAGCTCCCGGCGCATGCACGCAACGCGAGCACGTTTTGCCGTTGCACCGATTGCGAATGACCTGCCTTCGGCAATGATCCCGAACAGCACACTGCCGCGAGCTGCAGAGCTTCGTGTTGAAATTCCCGACGACATTCAAGCCACAAAAGAAAAAGATCTAGAGGAAGCTAAAGTTTGGCGAGCTACCTCACGAAGAGCTTTCCTTTTCTATTTTGAACACGGCTACCGCGTAGAGGGGTTCTATCGTGACGACGCTAGCGGTCGCTGCTTTTATGGCCTCTCAGCAAGCGTTCGCGAATGAGATGGGGGTTGCTTACTGCGGCGAAGGCTCACCGACTTAATCAAGGTGTCAAGATTTGGTCAAGCATCCCATTCTCGAAGCCATAACCTTCAAATATTAAGAATCTTGCCTGGTTGACCACTAATCCAGGTCCTCACCCTTTTATTATCTTCGCGGCCTGCTGCAATTTTTTTTTATTCGAATATCATGCTGGAAAATCACCAGATAACCGGGTCTAGTTCCTGCGTTGCAAACGAAAGGTTTGCTTCTCTCATAGTCGCATATTATATTGCGCCCACTCAAAAGAAAGGTTGTGGGGTCACAAAATTAAGCTACTGATTTACCTAGCCTTATTTGATTGGTTTTATCCCCAATTTGCAGACGTTAGGTCGAACGGCATATTATAAGTTCACCCATAACGGAGATTAGCATCATGGCATTCGCCATCCAACCTGATGAATATAGTTGCGGCCCAACCTGTGTTCACAACGCGCTTTTACTCTTAGGCAACGGCAACATCGACATGCGTCGTTTGAAGAAGGCCTGTGGCACACGACCAAGCACCGGCACAGACGAAAACGGTTTGCAGCGTGGTTTGCGCCGGCTGGGTTATGAAGGCGTCGAGGCAAACTTCAACCGCAAAACGCACGGTCGCAAGGCGCTCGAGTGGTTGCGCGAAGAACATCATCAGGGCCACCCAGTCATTTTGTGTGTCGATCAATTCGAGCATTGGATTTTGGCGGCCGGCTCCACGCAGCGGTCGTACTTCATCCTCGATCCGCGCGGCAATCGCAATCGCGCCACGGCTTCGAGCATTTCCGGCGGAGCTTTGATGCGGAGATGGTGGGGCTTCGATCGCGCCGGCGAGGTCGGCAGTTACTATGCGCTCTCCGTTCGCCCGCGCAGCCCCAAAGCTTGGGAGCTCTCCAAAAACGCGCTGCCTTTGACGAACCGCGACGTGCTCGAGCGCATCCGTGAAAGCGCGGAAGACTTGCTGCCCGTATCAAGTGCATTGCTCAACACGTTCGGTAAAGTAAAGAGCGGCAAAAAGCTCGCGGATTTGCTGCAAGAAATCGCGCCGCGATTGATGCACCGCAAAGAATTCGCGCGCGCGGGCATCGACGGTTACGCGCTGAACGAGCAAGTGCGCAACTTCCTCGCCTTTGCGCGCGGCCGGCAATTACAATATCACGCCACGCACCGTGACGACGCTCTCATCTCGTTAACCGGGTTACTGCTTATTCACACTTCCGGCCAGTCGCAACAAGCTCAAGTTTAAAGCCGCTTTGGGTCGATCAAAAGCTCAGAGCTTCGTTGCGACTTTCATCACAACTCTTCTTCCCAACCGTCATTCCGCCGCCTTCCCTTCTCGAAAAAAAACCTACCATTTTGAATAATTGCGCTTAAATTCGTCGCAGCGACATGAGGCACGAATCTCTAACAAACTAGCAATTCTCCTTTCGCGGGAGAGAATTCTTGTGAGTGGAAGGCAAGCATGAAAAGATTCCTATTGGGACTATCTTCGTTCCTCGTTTTTATCGTTCTCTATTTCAGCTTCACTGAGGCCCCGATTTCCCCAGTCGCATATTCGCCCTCTTCTGCTCCGCCATTCCAAGGCGTGCTCGCTCCAAATGCAGAACTGGCAAAAGCCGAGTTCATTGCAAAAGGGCAAATTCACGGTCCGGAAGATATCGCCATGGACAGCTCGGGCCGGATTTATGCCGGCACGAGTGACGGCAAAATTGTTCGTCTTCTCTCCGCACAAAATATCGAAACGGTTGCGGTAACCGGAGGTCGTCCATTGGGGCTGCAATTCGATCGCCTCGGCAATCTCATTGTCGCCGATGCCGTAAAAGGCTTATTGTCGATTGCATACGACGGCAGCATCATCACGCTCACCACTTCGGCAGAAGGCACTCCCGTGAAGCTTGCCGACGCGCTCGCGATTGCAACTGACGGCCGCATCTACTTTTCGGACGCGAGCTCAAAGGATTGGGGCGAGGAATTTGTTTATGAAATCCTTGAGGCCAAACCTTATGGACGCTTGCTGTGTTACGATCCCGCAACGCAGACAACCAAGGTTCTGCTGCGAGATTTATACTTTGCCAACGGCGTCGCGCTCTCACGCAACGAAGACTTCGTATTGGTTAATGAAACCTATCGCTATCGCACCACCCGTTATTGGTTGAAAGGCGAGCGCGCCGGGACCTCCGATATTTTCATCGACAACCTGCCCGGCTTTCCCGACGGCATCTCGGCCGGTGGCAACGGCGCGTTTTGGCTCGCCCTCTTCACCGTCCGTAAACCGATTGCCGATCGCCTCCATCCTTATCCCTTTGCAAAAACTCTTTTGGCACGTTTGCCCAAGTTCTTAAGGCCCAAACCCACCCACTACGGCCTCGTGCTCGCGCTTGATGAGCAAGGCCGGATTACGCGCAGCTTGCACGATCCCACGGGCCGGCAACTCTCCGAAATCACCTCGGTACGAGAACACGAAGGCTATCTTTACTGCGGCACGCTCAACGAAGATTATATTGGAAAGTACAGGTTAGAATAGTGAGCTTTATGCAAACAAACCTGCGAAACGCGCAAAAAGTATTTTCACGCATTCATGCATTGCGTGGGTTTCGTGGGCGGGAAAAAATGCGCCACGAACGGAGAATGGACCATGCCTCGCGCCTTTCTTGTGCATTGGAACAAAGAAGAAGTTTTGGAGAAAGCCAGACCGTTGCGGGCCGCAGGTTGGAGCGTAGTATGTGAGCACGGTGATGGCGAGGTAGCCTTCAAAAGTATTCGGGAAAAACCGCCCGAGGTCGTCATTATTCATCTCTCACGTTTGCCTTCGCATGGCGCTCGTGTTGCCGAAGTCTTGCAGCAGACCAAGGCCACGCATGAGATTCCCATCGTGTTCGTCGACGGCGAGCCGGATAAAATCGCCAAGGTGCAACAAAAGATTCCCAACGCGACTTATCTGCAAAGCATGCACCTCGACAAGTTTTTGCAGAGATTCATGAAGGCTTGATACCGTTGGCAAACCTTTCTGCCACAGACTTTTGGAATTTTGCTCTGTGTTTCGTTCCTTATGCGTCTAAAGATTCTTCTTGCATGACACGAAAGAAACTGACCCGCAACGAGAGAAGACCATGCCTCACTTTTCTACAACCGAACAAAAACGCAATGCCGCCACCGCGGCCGTGGAATACGTCGAAAACAAAATGGTGGTGGGCCTTGGCACAGGCAGCACCGTAGAATTTGCGCTCCGTCTTTTGAGTCAAAGAGTCAAACAAGGCCTGCACATTACCGGCGTGCCCAGTTCGCTTGCCACGGCCCGGCTCGCGCGACGATTGCGAATTCCACTCGTCCCTGATGACGGCGCATTTAAAAAAATCGACCTCACCATCGACGGCGCCGATGAAGTCGATCCGAAACTTCATCTCATCAAAGGCGGCGGCGGTGCTTTGACACGAGAGAAGATTGTCGCCGCACGCAGCGATCGCGTCATCATCATTGTGGATGAAAAGAAGCTCGTGCCGCAGCTCGGCAAACTTCCGTTGCCTGTCGAAGTGTTGCCTTTTGGCTGGCAATCCACTGCAGCTTTATTGCGCACTCTCGGTGCACGCATACAAGTGCGCCAAAACGAGGACAAAATCTTTCGTTCGGACAATGGCAACATAATTCTCGATTGCCATTTTCGGCGCATCACCGACGCACCGGCCTTGGCCGCGCAAATCAAATCAATCGCAGGCGTCGTGGAGGTGGGACTGTTCATCCGTCTCGCAGATCTGGTCATCGTCGGCAAGAAGGAAGGCGGCGTCGCGGGACTATGGGCGGCATGACGCTCGATAAAGTGCAGCCACGGCTTGGCTGTGGCTTATGTTGTGATAAAGCCACGGCCAGGCCGTGGCTGAACGATTATGGCTTATGAATATCACCCCCACCCTCAGCAATGCCAACCCGGCATTCATGCCCGTTCCACTTACGCCGGAAACGCCGCCGCGCACGTGCGCACGCCAACTCCTGCTCGAGCGCGTGCAAGAGATGGTGAAATTCGAAGAGGGCACGCGCAAAGGCGAAGACCTCGAAGCGCTGCACGATATGCGTGTGTGGTCGCGGCGCTTGCGCGAGGCCTTCGAAATTTTTGCATTCTGTTTTCCGGAAAAAGTTTATAACAAGCTTTATGACCGCGTGCGGCAAGTCACCAAGACGCTCGGCAAAGCGCGCGAGGCCGACGTGGCCGTGGAATTTTTCAATCAGCTCTACACGGCTTCGCAAGATATGATCGAGCGCTTCGCATTGGAAGACATGCTTAGTCGCCTTGTGGAAACCCAACTGCACGAGCGTACGCGCATGCAAAGCAAGCTCGATCGCAAAGTGCGGCCCAGTGCATTGCCCGAGGAGCTCACGCTTGCGTTCGAGCGCCTCGCCGCGCAACCGGCTTCACGGCAACGCGGGCCGCGCACGGCTTTGCGCTTAACGCGCACGCTGTTGCTGCAGCGCTTGCGCGCCGTGTTTGCGGCACGTCAGGCCATCACGGGCGAAGACGACGTTGCCGGTTTGCACAATCTCCGCATCGCCGTGAAGAAGCTGCGCTACGCGCTCGAAACGCTGAATTTCGCCGCCGGCGCTGAAGTGGAAGCGAACTTAAAATTCTTCAAAAAGCTGCAAACCGCGCTGGGGGAGATTCACGACCGCGATGTGTTCATCGCGGAAGTGAAAGCGCGCTACGACGCGCTGCAAAAGCGCGCCTTCAGCGCCACGCTCTCGCAAGGCTACGAAGCAATCTTCCAACACCTGCTGCAAGCGCGCCGGGGATTTTATGAGGAGTATGTAAAGCTGTTTGCGGAAGCAAAACTTTCGGAATGGCAAAAGCGCGTAGTCCCGCCGCTGCCGAGGGCGGGCAGACCACCACAAACCTCACAGCGAGTGTTACCTTGATTCCTTAGATATTACAAAACGCCTAGACAGTGCATACCATGAGAACGCATGCAAGGGGACCAAATTTATGAAAGATTTCTTCCTCAGCTACAACAGCGAGGACAAACAATGGGCCGAGTGGATCGCGTGGCAGCTTGAAGCGGCGGGCTACACCGTGGCGTATCAAGGCTGGGACTCCATCCCCGGAAAAAATTTCGCGCAGTGGATGAACGAAAGCAGCCGCGAAGCCGCGCGCACCATTGCCGTGCTCTCGCCCAATTACGTGGCCGCGCAATTCACCGCGCCGGAATGGATGGCCGCGTTTGTGCAAGACCCCACAGGCAAAGACGGCCGCTTGATTCCCATTCGCATTGCGAAGTTCAAGATTGAGGGCTTGCTGGACGAAAAGGTGGTAGATCGAGGAGTCACTCGAACC
>JABWAN010000484.1 GCA_013361015.1 Candidatus Zhuqueibacterota bacterium
TTGCAATCCGATTTAGAGCATGCCTAAAACTGAAGAGATTGTAATCAACACGAGCCCGCTGATTGCTATCATGGCGGCAGTGGGCGATCTTGAAATTCTTCGTACTCTTTATAAGAACGTGTTTGTTCCCTTTGAAGTGTGCGAAGAAATATCCGCTGGCGGTACAGAAGGATTTGGCATCGAACCCTTTGAGCAAGCTATTTGGTTGAAGAAATGGTCTCACCCTTTACAAATCAATCCACTGCTGAGCAATTCTTTGGATCGAGGAGAAGCCTCGGTTATTCAATTAGCGCTTGATCAAAACATTGACACAGTATGCATTGATGAAACTGTAGGCCGGCGTTTCGCCAGACTGAGCAACCTTTCTGTAACCGGCTCTATGGGTATTCTATTGCGGGCGAAGCGAGAAGGACGGCCAATTAGCATTCGTGCTGCAATTCAAAAAATGAAAGAGCAGGGCATATGGATAAGTGATCGTGTCGTGGCCTTTGCACTACGAGAAGCCGGTGAACTTACCGAGTGACTTTCATTTATAGAAAACCACCTTTAACAATATTTGCCCCATGCCCCTCCCCACCGCTTTCCATTCCCGCACCGCACCACTTTGCCAAAGTTATGATTGGCGTAACTGGGCCGGCTATCTCGCCGTGAGCGTATATGAGCCTTCGCACGAGCGTGAGTATTACGCCATTCGCAACGCGGCGGCGTTGATCGACGTCTCCCCGCTCTTCAAATATGAGATCAGCGGACCCGATGCGTTGCGGCTCGTGGATCGCATCATCACGCGCGACGCGACGAAGTGCAGCGTCGGGCAAGTGATGTACACACCGTGGTGCGATGAGCACGGCAAACTCATCGACGACGGCACGGTCTCGCGCCTCGCGGAAAATCATTTTCGTTTGACCTCTGCTGATCCGAATTTGCGCTGGTTTCAAGATTGTGGCTATGGCTTGCGCGCCGACGTGATTGAAGTTTCGGGCGAGTTAGCCGCGCTCTCTTTGCAAGGGCCGAACGCGCGCAAAATTCTCAAACAAGCCGTGAGTCGAACGGATATCGAAACACTCAAATATTTTCGATTGGCGCACGCAGAGATTGCCGGCGTTCCCGTCACCATCACGCGCACGGGCTATACGGGCGATCTCGGCTACGAAATTTGGAGCGCACCGCAACACGGTGAGAAGTTGTGGGACGTGTTGATGGAGAAAGGCAAAGGCTACGGCATCATGCCCGTGGGCATGGTGGCCATGGACATCGCGCGCGTGGAAGCCGCACTGTTGCTCGCTGATATCGATTACGTCTCGTGCCACAAAGCGCTCACTGAAGCGCGCAAATCCTCGCCGCTCGAAGTGGGTTTGGAGTGGACCGTGAAATTGGACAAAGCGAATTTCATCGGCCGCAAAGCGTTGGCTGCAGAAAAGCAGCGCGGCCCACAGTGGAAGTTCGTCGGCCTCGAAGTGAGTTGGGAGGCTATGGAGGAATTGTTCGGAGAACATGATTTGCCCGTGCGCGTTGCGGGCCGCGCCTCGCGCATTGCGGTTCCCATTTACCGAAGCGGCCGCCAAATCGGCCAAGCCACGAGCAGCACGTTTTCGCCCATTCTTAAAAAGTACCTCGCCATCGGCACGATCGAAAGTCGATACGCCGCACTTGGCGCAAACGTGAACATGGAAATCACCGTCGAGTTCACGCGCCAGCAAGCACCCGCCACGGTGGTAAAAACGCCGTTCTTCGATCCGCCCAGAAAGAAGGCGTGAGCCTACGTTTGAGATTTGCATTTGTGAAAGACACTCGTATCAAATGGCCGCGTCGAAATCAAAAAGGAAAAAAGCGCACGCAAAGACGCGAAGATGCAAAGATGCCGCAAAGTTTTTCTTTGCGATTCCTTTGCGTCTCTGCGTCTCTGCGTGAACGCTTTTGTTTTTTTCTGATCATACTTATTGTCGGTTTCTTTCTCGCTTCCGCTTTGCACGCCCAAAACATCCTCTCGCGTCCTTTTCCTCTCACTCTCAACGAACGTCATTTCACATTCGCGGTCGCGCGGGATACATTGGCGTTTGCTTTGGCCGATAGCTTCATCATCTCCAACTCAGAAAAGTTGCGTTGTGGTACGACCACATTCGTGCGTGGCCGCGATTATGCGATTGACTATGGCCGCGCGCAACTCACTTGGTTTGGCAACACGACGCCGTGCGACAGTCTGCGTTTGACGTATCGCATTCTCCCCGTGCGCTTGCCACACCAGCTTTCATTGTATGAATTGAAGCCGCTGCGCGTTGATAGCGCGACCACGAGCGCGATCAGCACATTGCAGCCTTTGCGCACGAGCTTCACTTCGCGTTTGCCGGGCGCGAATCTTTCCACGCGCGGCAGCCTCACGCGCGGATTGAGCCTCGGTTCCGAGCAAGCTTTAAAAGTCGATTCTGGCTTGCGCATGCAGATTTCCGGCAACGTTGCCGAGGGCGTGGAAGTGCTCGCTTCGCTCACGGATCAAAACACGCCCATCCAACCCGAAGGCAACACGCAAACGCTGCAAGAGATCGACAAAATTTTTGTGCAGATCAAAGGCCCACGCTTTAATGCCACGCTTGGCGATTTCGAGATTGCGTACGGCAACAGCGAGTTCGCGCGCTACAATCGCAAGCTGCAAGGCGCGCGTTTGAAAGTGGGAAGAAAAAATCCGAACGAAGCAAGCGCCGATTCTTCTTCTTCACAATTTGATTTCACCGTCTCCGGCGCCACCTCGCGCGGGCAATATACCACGAACGAGTTCAACGGCATCGAGGGCAACCAAGGCCCGTATCAATTGCGCGGCGAGCGCGGGCAAATCGACATTATCATTCTCGCGGGCACGGAGCGCGTGTGGATCGACGGCGAGCCAATGACGCGCGGCGAGAACAACGACTATGTCATTGAATACGGCAACGGCCAAATCACATTCACGCGCAAGCGACTCATGACTGCGGATTCGCGCATCACTATCGACTTTCAATTTTCCGACGAACGCTTTCGCCGCAACCTGTACAGCGCGCAGGCGCATGCTTCCACGTGGCGGCAAAAAGTAAATTGGCAAACCACGCTTTTGCGCGAAGGCGATGACAAGGACAATCCGCTCGGCTTCACGCTTTCGAATGAAGATGCCGCCGCGCTGGCCGCCGCCGGAGATAACGCGGCTTTTCGCGACGGCGCAACGCTCGTTGCTTTGCCGGAGCGCGGCGATTACGTGCGCAGCGATTCGATTTGGGTCTACGCGGGCAAAGACTCGGGTGATTACGACGTGCGCTTTTCGGACGTCGGCGAAGGCAACGGCGATTATCTTTATCGCGGCTTCGGCCATTTTGAATTTGCCGGCAAACGGCAAGGCCGTTATCTCGCCATCGTTTTGCTTACGCCGGCGCGCCAACATGAAGTGCTCGACAATCGTTTGGAATTGAAGCCAACACGCGGCGTGTCGTTGATCAGCGAGTTGGCGATCAGCCGTCTCGATCTCAATCAGTATTCGAGTTTGAATGACAATGACAATTCCGGCCAGGCCTGGCTTGCGGCTTTGCAGGTGGATAAACAAAAACTGCTTTGGGGAGGAAAAGCGCTCGGCGAAATTGATTTGCAACTGCGCTATCGCAACAAGGCCGAGCGCTATCGCGATATCGATCGCAGCGACGTGGTGGAATTTAATCGCCGCTGGAATCTTTCTTCTGCAGCAATAAATAGCAGCGAAGAGATTTTGGAATCAGCGCTCAATTATTCTCCCATCACGGGTTGGAAATGGAGCGGCAGTCTTGGCTCGTTGCAGCGCGGCCCGGCACAAAGCTCCGCGCGTTGGGAAGTTGGCACGACTCTCAATCGCGCGCGCTGGCCGCAGTTGAGATATCAAATCGAAAATATCGCGCGTGAAGAAGAGAGCGCGATCAACTCCAAATGGTTGCGCCAACGTGGCAATGCGAATTGGGCATTGTGGAAGTTGCGGCCACAACTCGGGTATGAGAAGGAAGATCGCGAAGACGCGGTGGTGGATTCTATCGGCGGATTTCGTTTCGAGAGTATTACTGCGGGCATGGGCGTGCAAGTGCGTCGCGGCCTTAATCTTTCTTTCTCACAAATCGAACGCCGCGATGATGTGCGCACGGCTGCCGGCATTCTGCGCAAGTCGCTCGCGCGCACGCAAAGTTATGGCTTCAATTTGGAGCAATGGAAGGATCTTTCTTTGAATTTGAATTACACGCATCGCGAAAGAGAATTTGCAGACGCCAAGTTTGGCAACGACACGCGCACGGACCTCGCCGATTTGCAAGCGCTCTACTCGCCGTGGCGGCGCGCATTGACGACCGATCTGCACTATCAAATCACCAACACACAGGCCGCGAGGCAGGAGCGCGTGTTCATCCAAGTGAATCGCGGTGAAGGCAACTATCGCTTTGATTCCGATTTGAACGATTACCTTCCCGATCCGGTGTTCGGCGATTATATTTTGCGCGTGCTCAATACGGAAGAGTTCGTGCCCGTGGTGGAAGTGCGCGTGCGCAGCAAAATCCGTTTGAAGTTTTCGCAGTTGCTGGAAGGAGAGAAGCCCAAAGCTGAAACGCCGCGTCCGCGTTCTTGGTGGCGGCGTTCGCTTGCGAAGCTTTCCACCGAAACGTTTTTGCGTTTGGAAGAACGCACGCAAGAGCCGGAGGTGTGGGAAATTTATCGTCTCAATCTCTCGCGCTTTCAGAATGAAGCCACAACGCTCTTCGGCGTGCAAAGCTTGCAGCAGGATTTGCACGTGTGGGAGAATCAACGCGACAAGTCCGTGCGCTATCGTTTCACTGCGCTGCGTGAATTGAATCGCCAGCTAGTTGAAGGCGGTTCGCGGCGCGAGCAGGCGCAGCACGAATTGCGCGTCACGCTTGCGCTCTCGCCCAAACTGAGCAGCCAAACCGAATTGAAATTGAACAATGAAAACGTGCGCGTGAACATTGCCGGTCGCACGAGCCGCTTCGTGCGCAGCCGCTCTGCGGAGTTCGAGCTTTCGTATCGCCCGCGCCCGATGCTAGAGTTCGCCAATGCCGCGGCAGTGATTTACGATCGCGATTTGTATCAAACCACAACGCGGCCGCAACTCTCTGTGCTCGCGCTTTCCATGCGGCCGCGCGTGACGTACTCTCTGCGCGGCAAAGGCAGATTGAGCAGTGAGATTGAATGGGTGCAAGTGAAC
>JABWAN010000485.1 GCA_013361015.1 Candidatus Zhuqueibacterota bacterium
GAACGTGAGCGGAATCGTCCACGCCCTGCCGACCGGTGCCTGCTGCGCGAAAGCCTGGCCGCCAAGCAGCGCCGTGAGCAGAACGAACACCAGCAAAGTTTTTTTCGACATCGCCATAACTTCCTCCTTGGGCTTGGATACATGGTGCAAATCTAGAAATAGTTGCAAATTGCCATTCCGGAGAATGGCAGCAAGCCAAAACAAAAACGCCAAAAGGCGGGCACGATTTTTCCCATTGAGAAAATCGCCACCTCGTGGACGAGGTCAAAGTTGAGTTTTAAAAAGGAGGTAAAGAGAAAGGGGTTGCCAAGTTAAATGATGAAGTTCAGTGCTCAAGAGCCATGAGGAGGAGAACCCAAACACGACTTGCCCTGTCAATGTTCGAAGTTAATTACCTCCCCTAATTTGAAATGCGTACAAAATTCTTGCACGATTTTGCTTGATGCTGCCCTCACAGCAGGGAAGCAGACTGTGCCAACCCACCTCAAAGAATGAACCCGAGAAAAACCCGCTCGCTTCTGCGGCTTCCGAGCCTTTATCGTATCCGTTCGGCCAACAGAAGCGGGCAACGCTGGTGAGAGCGACCCGCCCAGGGATAACCGGATCCCGCAGCATGTGGGAGGACACCCGAAGTGGGTGTCCTCACCGAATCCAAACACCTTTCGGGGAAAACGGCTGATAAACGCCGAATCCCGCCGAACTTTTGACCATCCTCTGGTCATTTGACTCTACTTCAACAAAACGAGCTTCCTGCTTTTCACAAAATCACCGGCCGTGAGGCGATACAGATAGACACCCGACTCCGCCACGCGCCCCAATTGATCCCTGCCATCCCATTGCACCCGGTGCAGGCCGGCCGGCATTTCCCCTTCCACCAGCGTGCGCACTTCGTGACCGAGCACGCTGTAGATCTTCAAGCTCACTTTGCCGGCTTTGGGCAATTGAAACTCGATCATCGTCTCAGGATTGAAGGGGTTCGGATAATTCTGCGCCAGCTCATAACCAGTTACCGGCGCTTGCGCAGAAGCTGCGTCTGCTTCGTCGCTCTTTGACAAGGCATGCGCCTTGGTCAAGTGCAACGTGGAGGAATGCGGCACAAAAATCACGTCTTCTTCCACACTGATCGACTTCGCCACGACCGAGCCTTTGAAGCGGCAGTCTTCATCGAAATGCACCTCCGCGCGCGGCGCGATGATCCAGCCTAAAATCAACGCATCCTCTTCGATATCGACTTTGCTATGCTGCAGCGTCGTAAACGTCACTTGATTGCTGGCTGCCTGCCCGAAGGGCGTAATGACAATCTCGATGTCTTCATCGAAATCCAGCTCGTCGACGACGTTAATGTATACCGGCCCGTTCGCGACATCGATCGAGAGCACGGATCTTTCGTCGGTATCAAGCTCATCAAAGAAGTAATCGCCGCTGCGCAAAAACAGCGTGCCGCCGGTTTTGACCTCGACGTCATCATAGGCGCCCGGTTCCAAATTGAGGGAGCCTCGCTTGGGCACAGTGATATCTCCTTTGCCCGCTTTGAACGAGGGCGTGGGCAGGACGAACGAAATGACGGAGGCTTTTTCCTGCGCCGTACCGCTCACGCTCGCGTTGCCGCGCAAAGCAAGATCGTCTCCGGCAAACGCGTTGCCCGTAATGGTGTTCCTTGTTTCGATCTCGATGTCATCCACGGCCGTCAAGTCGCCGGTGTGCGTGCCCGGCCCGCCTTTGTCAAACTCGATATCGCCGTTGGAATGAATATCGCCTGCGGAAGCGACGTTGCGGTCGATCTTCACAAACTTCTCCGCGAGGAACACGAAACCGCGCGCAATCGTGAGGCGCGAGAACCCGCCGATGCCGCCTTTGGAAATCGTTTTTGAAGCGGAATTCACGGTGCCGCCGAGGAATTCCCAAGTGGGCGCCGTATCCGCGGCGGCCAGGGTCAAACCGTTTCCTTTTCCCAATGCCGATGCGCCATTATTGCCTTCCAACCCGAGGGCATCGTGCGAAATGAATAGCGCGAGATCCGACTCCGGTATGCCTTCCAACTCCGATTCATCATAGTGAAACTCGACGGTCGCTTCCAGATTCATGTCATTGGCCGGATCGACGTCGAAAAAGCGACGACTGCTTTCTTTGCTGGGCGTCAATTGTTGCGGCACGTTGCCGCGCGCGATCGTGGTTTCACCCAGTTGCGCCGCGGTGATGATCTCCAATCCCAAATTGCCGAGGTTTTTTCCGTTGGTGAGATCATTGAGTGTGCCCGTAATGGTGATGTTGCCGCCGCCGCCGATAATGATGTTGCCCGGCGTTTCGATGAGCGTTGCGTTCTCGCCGAACGTGACGACGAAACCGTTCAAATTGAAATCGCCGCTGAGCACGCTCAAAACATTCGTGACGGTGATGTTCTTGCTCAAAGTCACACCGCCGGAATTGTTGATGGTCAGATTGTGAACCACGTCCGGCAATTCCGCGCCCGTGACAATCGGCGTCGTGCCTTCATACAAAATATCGTCCGAGCGCGAGGAGGTATAGCCGTCGCCGCTGCCGCCGGAATATTGCGCGAAGCCGTTTTGCGCCAGGCTGATAACCGCAGCGAACAGAATCATGATTTGAATTTTTGTTTTCATTCTCATTCTCCAAAATAGTGGAGCAATTTCAGACTATCTTCTTGGCTCGCGAAACACACCAAAAACACAAAAGAATTTTTCGGGTGTTTCACGCCTTTCGTGGGCCATAAGCTCGAATGTGAGGAGGCAGAAGCATGCCAATCGCCTTACGGCGCAGTTCGCACGCAACGAAAGCCGTAGTGATTGACGCGTTGCGCATCCGGAGTTGCGGCACACGCGCGATCGGCAACCCGCAGCAAGTCGGCTTTGTCTCGCCAGGCGCCGCCGCGGAAGCCGGAGCCCAGAGCATTTGCGCTCGGCCAACCGGCGGTATTGGCATTGCCCTCCGAACCCGATGTGCTGGAGAGTTCGCCGTCGCCGTGCGCGCCCGTGAAATTTCTTCCGGAGGTATTGGCCAACGTCACCACATGCTCCCACACGTTGCCGCTCAACTCCATCACACCGAAGTACGAGGCCCCGGCCTGTACGCGATCGCCGAGGGAGGCCGCGGCATAGATGCCCGCGCGCACCGGACCGTTGATGCCCGAATCAAAATTGGCGTTGGCGCCCACGGGCGTTGCGGTTTCCGCACCGCTGCCATCGATGCCGCTGTGCCCGGTTTGCTGCGTGATCGTTGTGTTCGCCCACGCATATTCGCCTTTGACCACGGCTGGGTTGCCGCGACAGGCTTTTTCGAATTCTAATTCGGTCATCGGACGCAAGCCGGTCCAATCGGCATAGGCTGCGCCGTCGGACCATGAAAGAAAGTTGCACGCACGCTCATTGGCAGTTGCGGCGAACAAAGGATGAGTGCCGGAGATGCTGCCGCGAAAACTTTGATAAGTGGCCTCGCCGGAAATGTTGCGGCGCGCAGCTTGTGCGCTCGTCAACAAGTTTAAAAAGTCCGCGTACTGGCCCTGCGTGATTTCTTGTTTCATGACATAAAAGGCCGCATGGCCTTTCGGAAAAGCTGCCGGTAGAGTTTTGCTGACGCTGTCTTTGAAGTCATCAGCGTGCGCCATGCCCTGTGCATTGTTGTTGCCCAAGCTGCCCGCACTGCCGCCGCCCAATGTGAGCGCGCCTTCGCTCGTAATTTCGAGCGGATTGCCGGAGACCCCATCTTCGAATTGCCCGTTGATGGGAGCAGGCGATTGATCGCCGACAAAAAAACTGCCGCCGGGAATATAGACCATCTCGAGTCCGATCACGTTGACGATGGTTGTGCTCGTAATGCCGGTAACACCGTCGCCGCTGTAATTCCACTGCAACCGCACCTCATCCCAATCATTCGCACCGCTGCCGTTTTGCGCGCGGAAGAGGAATACGCCTTTGCCATCGGACACGGCTTGCATCGCAGCGGGCACACCGTGGTCATTGCCCACGCTATGATCGGCGCTGCTGGCAGAAAGCGTCGCATGCTGCCAAGTTGCGCCGCCATCTGTGCTGAACTTCACAAACAGCCAGGCCGCATCGTAATTGAACGGCGCAGCCTGTCCGGCCCCGGCCAAATCGTTGCGCCACGAATTGTCCCAACTCACGTCGAGTTTGACCGCAACGTGGCTGCCGGCAATTTCGTTTTGCAAGGCGACGTGCTTGACCGTGAGATCATTGGCACGTGCGCTCAAGATGAACAGGCTCAAGGCTAGGGCCACCAGCCTGGAGAAAACTCTTTCTGTTTTGATCATTGTGACTGCTCCTTGATTTGAGGCGTGCAGGAGTGCTTTCAAAGACTGAAAAAACCGGTTGGCGCGAAATAGTAAATCGCGCGACAAAAAGCAACCCGAGATTGCGAGATAAAGAAGGTGTTTCAAATGCCTAACAGCCATGTGAGGCGCTTGCGAGAGGAATGCCAATACCGAAGAACGCGAGCTAGCATTGACTTGTATATATAGTTCACTCCGCAAGCTCTTGCGGAAAGCGGCTTGCGCAAAATATAATTCGCGCTTGCAGAGCAACCATGTTCGGTTAAATTGTCAAAGCGCCATTTCTGCTGCGTCACGCTCCAGCGCAAAACTGCGCGCCGTGCTGGGTGCCGCCCAAGCTGGTCAGCACAGAAACCTTGCGATTACTTCACAGTCACGTTGAACAATACGCCGGAGGCCGCAATCGCTTTCAGTCATGAAGTCTGTGCCATTGCAGTACGATTGAAAAGACTGTGAATTGTATTGTTACCATTTTCAGGATGCACAGCAGGTACTTGGCTTTCGTAATGATAACACGCCGCATTTTCCGACGCTCGCTTCGTTTTCTCTTCACAAACACCTAAACACAGAGGTTGTTGCCTCATCTCGCCCCACAATTCCAGATTTGGTCAAAGAAGCAATGGGCTTTGTTCCCAGATCTTGCGAGCATTATCGTCTCGCCCCAAATAGTTTTGCCTTTCCTCTAACCACCATCTCGCCCCTTGACATTCGCCTCCGCATTCTGCACTTTAGAAAAAAACACGGCTTCCAATTCTGCGTCGTTATATTCAAGCCTATGCCCACGAAATACACAATACACGCGAAGAACTTTTTCGTGTATTTTGCGTGTTTCGTGGGCCGAGATGGAATCTGCGAAATAGTCTTC
>JABWAN010000486.1 GCA_013361015.1 Candidatus Zhuqueibacterota bacterium
CGCTGCTTGTTTTCCTTCTGGGTGTGTTGGTGTTGGGAGCTCAGTTAGCTGAGTGGAGTGAAGCAGAGGGCAGACTCTTTGGAGTAGTTGGCACGCTAGCGGGACTTGCCGGCGCTGTCATTGGCTTAGTGCTGGTCGCGCATGCGGAAGAGCGCTCGTCAAAATGACGTGCACAATTTGAATCTTGCACATCAAGATCGTCAAACTTCGAGTATCTTTAATTTCAGTGGTCGAATCTGCGGAATGAAAACCAAAACCATAAAAGTCGACTACCTCGCGCGCGTCGAGGGCGAGGGCGGCTTATACATTAAGCTCAAAGACAATGCCGTGACGGAGGTCAAGCTCAAAATCTTTGAGCCGCCACGCTTCTTCGAAGCCTTTCTCCGCGGACGCAACTTCTCCGAAGCGCCCGATCTCACCGCGCGGATTTGCGGCATTTGCCCGATTGCCTATCAAATGAGCGCCGTACATGCGCTGGAAGATGCGCTCGGCGTCAAAGTCGAGGGGCAGCTTCGCGCGTTGCGGCGTTTGATTTATTGCGGCGAGTGGATCGAAAGCCATGCTTTGCACATTTACATGCTGCACGCGCCGGATTTTCTGGGCTATGAAGATGCGATTCGCATGGCCAAGGACTATCCTGCCGTCGTGCAACGCGGTCTGCAGCTCAAGAAGAGCGGCAATGAAATTGTCACGCTCGTTGGCGGCCGGGAGGTTCATCCCATCAATGTGCGTGTGGGTGGATTTTACAAAGTGCCCACCAAGACCGAGTTGGCGCCGCTGGCGGAGCGATTGCAATGGGCGCGCGACGCGGCGCTTGAAACCGTGCGCTGGACGGCCAAATTGAACTTTCCGGATTTCGAGCGCGATTATGAATTCGTCGCGCTGCACCACCCCGAAGAATATCCCTTCAACGAGGGCCGCTTGATTTCCAATCGCGGTTTGGACATCGCGGTGCAGGAATTTGAGCAGCACTTCGTCGAAGAGCACGTGCCCTATTCGAATGCGCTGCATTCCGTGCGTAAAGAAGGCGGCGCTTATTTCGTCGGCCCGCTCGCGCGTTACAATTTGAATTTTGATCAACTCTCGCCGCTGGCGCGGCAAGCGGCGCAAGAGGCGGGTATCGGCAAAGTCTGCCGTAATCCTTTTCAGAGCATCATCGTGCGCAGCGTCGAAACCCTGTATGCGTGCGAGGAAGCTTTGCGAATCATTGCAACCTACGAAATGCCCGACGCGCCTTTTGTCAAAGTTGAGCCGCGCGCGGAAGTTGTGAATGGTTATGGCTGCACAGAAGCGCCGCGCGGCATTCTGTATCATCGTTATCGCCTCGACGGCAACGGCTTCATTTTGGATGCGAAGATCGTTCCGCCGACCTCGCAAAACCAGAAGACGATAGAAAATGACTTATGGCAGTTTGTGCCGAAGCACATTCGGCTATCGCAAGAAAAGCTCACGTGGCAATGCGAACAAGCAGTCCGCAACTATGATCCCTGCATCTCGTGCGCCACGCACTTTTTGAAGCTCGAAATTGAACGATAACGCCCACTGCATGAAAACCCAATTGCCACTCGCCTCGCGCCGCGGTCTCATCATCGGCGTCGGTAATGCGTATCGTCATGATGACGCTGCGGGTTTATGTGTTGCGCGACGCCTGCAACAACAAGCGCCTCCGGGTTTTGAATTTGTTGAAATGAGCGGCGAGGGCGCGGCTTTGCTGGAAGCGTGGAGCGGGTTCGAAACCGTGATCTTGATTGACGCCGTGGCGAGCGCAGCCCAACCCGGAACGGTTTATCGGTTTGCCGCGCACGAACGGCACTTGCCGGCGAAATTCTTTCATTACTCTTCGCATGCTTTCAGCGTCGCCGAAGCGATTGAGTTGGCGCGCGCGCTGGCGCAATTGCCGCGGCAGTTGTTCGTATATGGCATCGAAGGCAAAGATTTCACGCACGGCCTCGGGCTTTCCGCGGAAGTCACACCCGCGATAAAAAAAGTCTGCACGGCAGTGCTGCGCGACATTGCTCAACTCAGCTTGCCAAGCCTGCAAAACGAAACTCGGAACCTCGCACATGCACGAACTCGCGCTCATCAAAGACCTGCTGCACAGAATTGAATTCATTGCGCTGGAGTTGCACAGCCGCAAAATCGCCGGCGTCAAAGTAAGCCTGGGGGCGTTGGCGCAAATCACCGCGGAAAGATTTCGCGAACGCTTTGCGCATGCGGCCCGGCGCACCGTGGCCGAAGGCGCGCGCTTGGAGATTGAAGTCATGCAGGATGTCCATCATCCTTGGGCGCAGCACATTATTTTAGAGAACGTTGAAATTGCCGATTAAGAAATGATTTCTGCAATCCCGCACTTGCGGATGACGTTTTTCTGTTTTACCTACAGGAAAAATCTTCCGCAGCGCACTTTACAGAAACTCTCATGCAGAAATCTACGCTACCGCACGCCTCGTTCGCCGTCGACTTCATCTGGGTGGCGTTGGCAACCGCCATCTTTATCGGCTTCGCCATCGGCGCACACTTGTCGTTTGTGATCGGCTTCGATTTTCCGCTGGGCAAAGGCTTTTACAGTTTCATTCAAACGCACGGCCATCTCCAACTCGTGGGTTGGGCGGGCATGTTCATCATGGGCATCAGCCTGCATTTTCTCCCGCGGCTCGCGAGTGTGCCGATTGCGCAGCCGCAGTGGCTCAATCGCATCGTTGGTTTGATGGCTGCCGGTTTTGTTTTGCGCAGCGTGGGCCACTCGTTCGTGCCTTATCTCACCGCGTCGCCGAGTTTTGCTTTCGTGAGTTGGCTGGTAGTGGCTTCGGGTGCACTGGAACTCTGCGGTGTCGTCATCTATCTCGCTTTGCTGGTGAATGTCTTTCGCCAGGTTGATAAAGCAACCATGTCGGACGGCCAGCGCGCCGTTGCACCGTTCTTTCTCATGATGCACATCGGTTGGATCACTTACGCGAGCTTAAATTTTGCACTATTGCTGCACATGGCGCTCGCGCGGAACGTGGTCGTCGCGCAAGGGTGGAATGAATTTGCCCTCGAAACTTTTATCGGGCTGGTGCTCATGCCCGTGGCGTTCGCCTTCTCGCTGCGCATGTTTCCGCTCTATCTCCGCTTGCCGGCGCAGCATTGGCCCGTGCCACGCCTAGCGTTCGTTTATCTCGTCGCTATCGGCCTGCAACTGCTGCCGAGCCTGCCGCCCTTTTTGGAGAGAGCAGAAACTCCGGCGCGCCTGCTCGTGAGTGTCGGCAAAATTTTGCGAGGCGCCGTGATTTTGTATTTCGTCTGGAAGTTGGATGTACTCACGCGCCGCCAAGCACCGTGGACGGTATTTCGCATTTTTCAACCTGGCCCGGAGCGCCGGCCAACTCGCCCGGGCCTGCCGGACTACGGTGAATTCGGCCGCTTCGATTGGCTCGTGTATGCCGCGTATGTGTGGCTCGTGCTCGGCGCGCTCTTTGAAATTTTAGCAGGCGCTTCTGCCTTGTCGTCGTTCGATCTGTTGCACAGCCAAGATGCCTCGCGCCACACGTATTTGCTCGGCTTCGTCACACTGTTGATTTTGGGCATGGCCGTGCGCATGATTCCCGGTTTTGTGGGAAAGAAACAGGTTGCCGTTCCCATGCTGGTCTCCGCAACTTTCTGGTTGGGCAACAGTGCCGCCGTGTTTCGCGTGTTGCCGCTCATCTTGCCGATGGCTCTGTTCGAAGCATTGCCGGTTGCGGTGCAAATTGCACAAACGCTTTTCGCCTTTTCCGGCGCGCTTGGCTTGCTTGCAATTGTGTGCCTCGCGATCAATCTGTGGAAAACGGTTTAAAGAACCTTTGATCGAGGCGAATCGCACTCTATATGCCATTTCGATTTCAAAAACAGCCAACAAAAATTTCAATGCAAGTCAATCGGGACGACTATGGACAAAATCACTATATGGATTCCTATCGTAAGCGTGCTAATTTCGGTCGTTACTTCGGTCATTATCACAACGTTGCGAAATAGAACAGAAGTGGCCAAATTAAGAAAGCAACTTGAGCAACAGTACGCCAAATCACTTTTTGATAAGCGCTTGGAAACCTATCCTAAATTATACAATGTCTTGAGCGGATATGCTAAGACGATCCAATATGATCAACAAACTATAGGGAATTTGATTCAATTTAGGAATGCTCTCGATGAGTGGGATTCACAAAATGCTCTTCTTCATACTGAAGATACTTCTAGACTCGCTGGGAAGTTTAGAGACTACTTGAAGAAGCTGATTGCGAAGTCAGAAGAATCCCAAATTGATACTGAGGAATTGAAGAAAGAAGCTCGGGATATAAAGAAAATAATTGCTTGGTTTGAGCAAACAATCAGAACTGAAATTGGAATTTTGGGCACCTTGCCGCCGGGTGAAATGAGAGACGAGCTTGAAGAAGTCGCTTACAAATTTATTGATGAAAAACGCGAAAGACTCGGATTAGTAAAAAAGGCAGGTTTAGAAAAGAGCGGACAAGAGTTTCCTCGTCCATGGGAAACGAACAAATACAAAAACTGGTTGAACCGCGTAAAGAAAACTCGTAGTCAGGCATAAAGCTGCAATTCAAGATGGGTATGAGCCTTTGAGAGAAGAATAAGCATATGTCCCAATATCAGCCGCTACCAAATTCGAGGCCGTGGCAAAATTCTCGTGTTATCAGAGTTGTGGATCTGCCCTTCACTTAAGCACGGCCTTGCATCGTGATCAGTAAAATTAATGTTATTAACCGCCTCACGGAGAGCAAGCATGGATCTCACCACTACATATTTGGGCATGAAACTGCGCAGTCCGCTCGTGCCTTCGGCCTCGCCGCTTTCGGAAGAAATCGACAACGTTCGAGCCATGGAAGACGCGGGCGCGGGCGCGGTCGTGTTCTACTCGCTGTTTGAAGAGCAGCTTCGCCTCGATACTTTCGAGCTGAATCATCACCTCACGTACGGCACGGAAAGTTTTCCCGAGGCCTTGTCATATTTCCCGCAGCCGGTCGAATATCATTTGGGCCCGGACGGTTATTTGAACCACATTCGCAAAGCGAAGGAGGCCGTTGACATTCCCATCGTCGCGAGCTTGAACGGTTCCTCGCTGGGCGGTTGGATTGACTTCGCGCGGCTCATTGAGCAAGCCGGCGCCAATGCGCT
>JABWAN010000487.1 GCA_013361015.1 Candidatus Zhuqueibacterota bacterium
GACACACCTACAACGACGCCATCGCGTTGCGGGCCGCGCCACTGCGGCCAATCTTAGGCAGAAAGGGAGGTAGCAGTGAGAACAGAGATGACAGCAGCAAGAAGATTGCGATGGGTCATGTTTTGGGCTTTGATGGTCAAGCAAAAGCTTTTTTGTAAGCGGATTGAACGAATAAAGCGGATGAAGAAAAGCCTTATCCCCTTTCTCATGAAATCCGCTTACAAAACTTTTTTCCGGTTTGATTAAAGCGCCAATTCCAGTCCGCCGTACACCGCGAACGGATTGGCCGGAATCACGGAGGTGGAACCGAAGCCGCGCGTGAAGTATTCGCGGTCGGTGAGGTTTTTGAAATTCAAATTCAAACGCCAGGCGCCGAGATCGTAATACAGCAAGCCGTCGAACGCCAGCACTTCGTCGATCGCAAAGGCATTGTCTTCCGCGATAAATTGGTCGCTAATATAACGCGCGCCAACTCCAATGCCAAGCCCGAAATCGAATTCCTTATTGATCCATGCATTCAACAAATGTTTCGGCGCGAAGGCCGGGGTATTGCCGGAGCGATCATAGAATTGCCGCGCCGGACCTTGCGGCGTGAGCACGACCGCGAGCTCACCAAACTTGGTCAACTCTGCGTCGTTGTATGCATAGTTCACGAACACGTGCCAATTGCGGCCGGCTTCCGCTGCGATCTCGGCTTCGACACCGCGCGCGCGTTGATTCCCGTTTTGCCGCGTGACGCCGGTCTCCGTCGGAATCGCGACGTTTTCCTTTTCCAAATGATACACAGCAACGGTCGTGTGCAAGCGGCCTTCATAATAACGGCGTTTGAAACCGACTTCATACTGCACGCTCTCTTCCGCCTCGCGTTCGCCGACAACCAGCGTGGAAGGTGGACCAAATGCACGGCCGTAATGCGCATACAACGAAAGGTTGTCCGTCGGCGCGAAAGTCATGCCCGCCATGGGGCTGAACTTTTCATAGTTGCGGTCGGTTCTGGTGTTCTTTTCTTCGTAATCGATTTTATCAAAGCGGCCACCGAGCAAAAGATGAAATTGCCCGGTGAGCGCGAGCTGGTCGACAAAATATGGTGCGAGCACCGTGCTGCGCGCTTCGGCAAGGAGCGACTGGCCGGGCAAGAGAAATTGATAGGGATCGAACTGCCCGGGTTGCGCAAACTCGCGCGGGCTAAATACGTCGATGGGCGGCAAGCCCGCAACATCGAACGTGAAATCATCGGCAAGGTGGGTGTATTCAAAACCGGCGACGAGCTTGTGCGCCACCGCGCCGGTTTGAAAATCAAACAGCGCTTCGAGCTGATTGCCCAAAAGTTTTTGGCGATCATCCAAAAGCGTGAGTGTGCGATAGACCTCGAGTGAGCCGGTGGCATTCGGCAAAGTAAAATTGAACAGCGTGCCGTTGCTCTGCCAATCCAAATCCGTATAGTAGAATTTATTGCGCAAGGTTACCGCACTGCTCGCGAGGTAGGTGAAATCCAAGCGGCCGCGCGAGAGAATTTGGTCGGAGATATCGAACGGTGATTGATACGAGCGCGTGCGCGGCACCTCGACGACCTCGCCGTTGAATACCGGCAGGCCGGCATCGGAAAGATATTCGCTCTCGATGCGCTCAAAATTCAATTCCAGCGAAACGCGCTCGTTCGGCTGCCATAAGAAAGCCGGGTTGATGCTAACGTTTGAGTTCTCTTTGCCGTCGCGAAAGCTCTCAGAATCCTGCCAAAGACCGTTGAGGCGGAAAGCCACGCCCGCCTCGCGACTGGCCAAACTCAAATCCGCGGTGCTGCGGTAGGTGGTAAATTTGCCGTAGCCGCCGGTGGCGAAAAGAAAATTCTCGAACACCGGCCGCTTGCGCACGAGATTGACCGTGCCCGAAAGCGGATTGCCGCCGTACAAAAATGCGCCCGGCCCTTTGAGCACTTCCACGCGCTCGACGTTGTAGAGATTATAGAACGTCACTTCCGGCTCCGGCGCGCCGTCGGTAAGCACGAGTCCGTTCGAAAGCGATTCGAAACCGCGAATGAAGAAGTAATCGAACACGCCGAAGCCCGTTTGCGAATTGACGCCGCTCACGTTGCGCAACGCATCGCCCATGACCACGGCTTCCTGGCTTTCAAACAGCGCGCGATGCACCACGCCGACGCTCGCCGGCGTCAAACGCAAAGGCACAGCGATTTTCGCCACGGTCGTGTTCGTGGTTGGAATTCTCAGGTCGCGCTCTGCGAACACATGCACGGTATCTTGCGAGGTATAACTTTTTTCCGGCGCGCGTTCTTGCGCGAAGGCGGTGACGCTCAAGCCGAGGGCTGCAACTGCAAGCAAAGAGATTCTTTTCATGTTTTGAAACTGCTCCCGTTGAGTGAATAGTTATTGTGATAATCAGACAGCAACGAGCACGACGTCTCGTTGTCATGTCATTCAGGAGGAATCTTTTTGAGCACTGGACGCTATCTCCAGCGCGTAAAAAGATTCCCACTGAATGACATGATCGAGGGGCAACGCAAGTTTTAAAACGCTCATCACAACTTCTCTTTCAAGCCAATGGCATGGGCCGCGAACAAGACCCTCCAACAATCCAGCACTCCCAAACTCCTTCACTCCATCAAATTAATTCTTTCCATTTGCATCCAAACACAGCATCTCTTTTTGATTGCGCAAATAGAGCTTGCCGTTCGCGAGCGTGGGCATGGTCCAGCATCTTCCGTTTAGAATTTGAACACGCGCTTTTTCTCTGTAACTCGCCGGCGAAGCTTCCACCAACGCAAGATTGCCGCGCTCGCCGAGCACGACGAGATGGCCGTCGGCAAAGAGCAACGAGCCTTTATTAAAGCCGCGCTGCTGCCATTTCGGTGTGCCGGTGGCCAGATCGAGACAGGTAAGAAAGGCATCGTCAAAGCCGTAAAGGTGGTTTTGATAAAGCACCGAAGAGGAAAAATGATTCTTCATCTCGCGACCGCGCCACACTTCGCGCACGCCCGCTTTGCCGTTGTTCGTTTGCATTTGCAAGAGCGCGCTGCCCTTGCCGTAGTCGGAGGCAATGAAAACTTTGTCGGGCGCGATGAAGACCGGCGTGGCGGCATTCACATCATACTCGGTCTCCCAGGTATAACGCCACAGGGACTTGCCGTCATTTGCGGCAAGCCCGACCAACGCCGTGCCCGTGAACGCAAGAATCTTGCGCATGCCGTTGACGGTCACTGCAATCGGCGCGGAATAACCGGGCACATCGGTTTCAGATTTCCAAATCACTGCTCCGTTGGTCTTGTTGAATGCCATCACGGAATGCCCGGATTTGCCGCCAACATCGACGAGCAACATGTTGCCTTCGACGAGCGGCACGGTTGACACGCCCCAACGCGGAATGCGACCGCCGTATTCCGCGCGCAAATCATGCTCCCAAATTTTCTTGCCGTCTTTGACACTGAGCGCAACGAGGTGGCTTTGCGCACTCAGAGCAAACAGTACCTCCCCATCGACCGTCGGCGTGGAGCGCGGGCCGTTGCCTTGATCGTTCTCGAATTTGTCATCAATAATCGCGCGCCAAAGCTCTTTGCCGGTGCTGGCCCCAAACGCAACGACGACTTCATTGTTGCCCACACCGTAACTCGTGAAGCCTCGGCCCCGTGAAACCACGATGCCGGAATAGCCTTCGCCCGAGCCTGCGCGCCACAAAACTTTCGGGCCGCTCGCGGGCCAGGTTTTAAGCAAACCCGTCTCACTCGAGATGCCGTCACGATTCGGGCCGCGCCATTGCGGCCAATCGAACGAAGCCGCAGCCGCGGGAGGAACCGTCGCAGTCTTGGCTTTGGTTGGCGCGGTTCTCTGTTGCGCATGTGAATTGATGAAAGCTGCTCCCAGCACGGCCAGGGAACAACTCCACCACATCCGAGTTTTCATGAGCGTCAATCCTTGTTTTTGATTCTAACCGCAATGCTTTTGAGTTTGCAGCAATGTCATGTAAAAATCAGTGAATGCCGAGCGCAAGCGTGATCTCGTTGCGCGCGAAAGGAAACACCGACGGAAATTTAGGCTGAGAGAGGGACAATGTTAGCAGGGGGAATGTTCAAACCAAAATGAAGCAGGAATCAGCGCGCCAAGCGTTTGATCTTTTCCGCCAAATACCATGACATGTAATTGCCGTATTTCTCCTGCAAGTCTTTTCGTCGCCAATCCTGGCCAGTGATCACTTTGCGGCAGTTCGGGGCGCCGCACTGGCATGCCATCTCGTAATCGTCGTCATCCGTTGTCGCCCAATCATGCGTCAATTCTTCGCCGGCCTGAATATCGCGTAGCGCTACGAAGACGATTTGCCCCTGCACGCCGATATTGGGACCGCACGAGTGATTGCTAAAAATCATACTGCCCTCACGCTCAGCTTCCGTCAGCGGGCCGATAAAAAGATCTTCGTCAATTTGGATCTCCGCCGGGCCGAGAGTTTTCTGCACGGCTCGCAAAGTTTCGCGGTTGAAAATGTGGCCGCCCTTGACACAAACGATTTCACCTTTGGCAATCGGCGCAGTGGCAAACAGGCCGCGGCCGTGAATCAAACTTTCCTGCACGGTAGTCTTTGTTGAAAGGTAGGATAAACTAGGCATCGATCGGCGCTCCTTTTGGTTTGAGGAGAAACATAGAAGCTCAACATCGGCGACGGCTCTCATCAAATATGGTTTCGCCGAATTTGCCCTTTTTCATGAGCACGTTGCCGCCTTCCGTGAACGTGGCATGCTCAGCGCGCGGCAGTTGTCACCCACCACGGACAATTCCTGCGCGGGCTAGTGTGCAGGACGCTCCGGGCTTACAGAAGAGGAGTGGGACGGTACGGCCTCGTCCGCTTTTTTTCCACTTCTTGCTCGAAGAGCGCGTCGAACTCGGCAATGCGATTCTTCCAATCGAATTTCGCGAAGGCTTGCACCAGTTGTACGCGGGTCGCATCGAGCTTGCGAAAGTTGGCGAGCAGGTACTTGAGCTTGTGATAGAACTCCTCATTGTGGCTGTAAAGAAACTGCTCGTGAAACTGCGGCGGCAAAATTTCCGGATAGCTCAAACGATTTGGCAAAAGCGGCAAAGTATAGCAATAAATCGCTTCGGCTACGGCGAAGCCGAAATTTTCCTGCAGCGCCGTCGAAACGATAATG
>JABWAN010000488.1 GCA_013361015.1 Candidatus Zhuqueibacterota bacterium
CGTTCAAGTACAACAGCCTGAACGCGCAAGCGGAATACACATTTCCACGGCCAAACCTTCGTGCGTATGCCGGTCTCCGCTTCATTAGCGCCTCCGGAAAATTTCCGGCATTAAGCGGGGTGAGAATAACGAACCTCAACGTGATTGACTATTCGCAAAACGGCTTGCAAGTGGGCGGTGTGATTGCTTTCAAGAAACAACACGAATTCGTGCTCGACCTCGGCGTGTTGAAATACAACGACAATGGCGGCGTATTTAACAGCACCGGCACACGACTCACCACCAATTCTTCCTTCACCAACGCTTTCATTCGCGGCCACTACGAGTTTCGCTTCTGATGTTTTGGAATACGCATGAAGCTTTCTGGGGAGGAAAAGTCAACGGCGATGTTGCAAGCATTCGCCGCTGCTTGTCGTTTTACTCAAGCGCATTAACACCCCCCTTTATCCCCCTTCAAGGGGGGACATTGCCTCATTCCCTCCTTGAGGGGGGCCAGGGGGGTGTCGTCTCAGTTTCTAGTTCATGTCATTCAGGAGGAATCTTTTTCGGCGCTGGAGACAAAGCTGGCCCTATACATTGTTCCGAGCACATAAAAGGATTCCTTCTGAATGACAAAACGAGGCGAGCGCGGTCCATCCCGTTCGGTTTTCAATTTCGCCCTTTTCCAATCTCCGTCATGCCGAACGGAGGCTGCGCATGAAGAAAAAGATTCCTCCCGCCTCTTCCTCTGCGAATGCTGCGCGTGGCGAGGAAACAAAATTCACCGAGCGTTTTCTCAAACCGTTGCTGGCGAATAGATGGGTTTTCGGCAGCGGCATCAGCTTGTTCGCGATCATTCTTGCGATTATCCTCAGCACGCGCACCGTCTTCGAGAATCTCGAGCTCAAATCCTACGATCTGCGTTTTTCTCTGCGTGGGACGCAGGCGCTTGAGGACAGCAATATTGTGATCGTGGATATCGATGATCAATCCTTCTTTGCCCTCAAACTGAACTGGCCTTTTCCACGCCCTCTTTACGCCAAGTTAATCGATAATCTCACCCGTGCGGGCGCGCGCCTCATCTTGTTCGATGTCACCTTCACGGAGCCGTCCCAGGACGATCCGCGCGGAGACCAAGAGCTCGCGCTGGCTGCGGCGCGAGCACAGCGCGTGATTTTTGCGGGCAAGCTGGAAGAGATCAGCTTGCGCAACGGCTCGCCATACATTTCGCTGGCCAAACCGATTCCGCCTCTGCTCAAAAACGCCATGGCGTGGGCTTCGATTAGCATCACGGAAGATCCGGATGGCTTCATGCGCCGCTATCCGCTGTTTGCAAGCACTGAGACGGAAACCGTTTGGTCGCTGGCAGTGCAGGCTTATCTCAGCATGGCAGACAATCGCGCAGATCTCAGCACGGGCAAGCTTCGCCTCAATGATAAAACCGTTCCGGCTTATATCGCCAACACTTTTCTCATCAATTTTCGCGGCGGCGCAAAAACTTTCCCCACCTACTCTTTTTCCGACGTCTTGGATGACCGCGAGTTTCGTTTGCCCGAGGCCAAAGTTGAAACCGACAGCTTTGATGAAGCGTTTTTGCCTTCCGGGGTTTTCAAAGACAAGATTGTGTTCATCGGCGCTTCGGCGGAAGAGTTGCAGGACAACAAACTCACGCCGTTCTTTTCGCAAGGCGGCGTGCAGCGCAAAATGCCGGGCGTGGAGGTGCATGCGCAAGCCTTGAGCACGATCGCGCGCGGTGATTTTATCAAGCGCACCACGTTTGGATTGGAATTGTTGTTGATGGCGCTGTGCGCGTCTGTGACGATGCTGTTCGTGCTGCGCGTGAATGCGTTGCTCGCCACCATTTTTACGCTGGTGGAAATCCTCCTCTGGCTGATCGTCGCGCAAATTTTCTTCACTGCCATGCAGCTTTGGCTGCCGGTGGTGGCGCCGTTGCTCGGCATCGTGCTGAGTTATTTCGGCAATCTTGCGCAAACGCTCGTTACCGAACGCCGCGAACGCCGGCGCACGCGCAAAGTCTTCGAGCAATACGTTTCGGAGAGCATCGTCAACAGCATTCTGGCCTCGGGCAAAGAACCAAAGTTTGGCGGTGAGAAACTGCAGCTTACGGTTTTATTCAGCGATATTCGCGGCTTCACAACCTATTGCGAAAAACGCGCGCCGGAGATGGTCGTGCAACGTCTCAATGAGTATCTCACGCTGATGACCGAAGTCATTTTCAAGCACGAAGGTACGCTGGATAAATTCGTGGGGGATGAAATCATGGCGCTGTTCGGTGCGCCGGTGTACTTTGAGAATCATGCGGAGAAGGCGTGCGAGACCGCGTGCGCCATGATTACGAGCCTGCGCGAGCTGCAAAAACGCTGGTCCGCGCAGAATGAGGATTATTTTCAAATCGGCATCGGTATCAACACCGGCACGATGATCGTGGGCAATCTCGGTGCGCAACAACGATTTGACTATACCGTGATCGGCGATGAGGTCAATCTCGGCGCGCGTTTGGAGGGCGCGAACAAACAATATGCGACTTCGATCATTATTTCGGAATCGACGTACAAGCAAGTGAAAAAACGCGCACATGCCCGCGAGCTCGACCTCGTGCGCGTCAAAGGCAAAAAGAAGCCCGTGAAAATTTACGAACTGCGCGGCATGGAACCGCTGGCCGACATTGAAGAAGACTTGATCATCGCGACGTATACCCAGGGACTCACGCTTTACAAGCAGCGGCAGTGGTACAGCGCACTGCGCGAATTCAATCGCGTGTTGCGCTATTTCCCGAGCGATGGCCCTTCGCGCGTGTATGTGGAAAGATGTTTGGATTACATCGCCGTCCCGCCGCCGGCAAATTGGGACGGGGTGTATGAGTTTAAAACGAAGTGAAGAAGCGTGCATGGCGTGAAGCAAAAAGCGAGGAGCGCATCCTTATCGGCTTTGCAGTATAGTCTGCAACATGGTCGCAACTTTAACCAGCACGCCGTTATTCAAATCGGCAATTGAAAATTTTCAATTGCCGATTTACAATGCTTTTGATTTCGGCTATGAGCAGCACAATGCTTCTATTGCAACACCACCGTCTTATATCACTTCTTCCCTGCACGCAACGAGAGATGATGGTCTTCGAAATCTTCGAGCATCTCGCTCTCCTCGATTGACTCAATGCGGCGGCGGTTGATATAGCAGCCGCCCTGCACGAGTAAACGTGCGCCTCCAAGTTTTTTTCAGACGCTCAATCTCAGAAAGGATGCGCACAAATTTGTCAGGCTGCAATCTCTAATTCTTCAATGCGCGATTGTATTGGGCGAAGTTTCTTTATGCGCACAAAAACGATTGCTTGGCCCGGTTCGGCCTGTCTTTGCGCCACCTGCCGACTCCATTCGTTAAAAGGCTCGTCTCCTTGCAATTGCATGACAACAACAGCACCCTTGGGGATGACTTCAGTGAATTGCGGATGCTGCTGCACGTAGCGATCAAACTCGGTGACCAGTTGGGAATTTTTTTGTTCAAAAATATTCATGGGTGCATTCCTTTCAAGAATCGATCTCTATAATTTTCCCAATTCTCGTTAATATCAACATCTGCCAAGGCAAGAGCTTCATCAAAGGTCAAATCCAAGCTCTCTTTGATTTGCTCTCCTTTGAGATTGTAGCGATCAATGTGAGAAAATCCATGCGCAGAATCATAGCGTAACACATTTCGCCAACGCCCTTCGTAATAAATCTCTAGCTGAACCATGAAAGCAATCACTCGGCCCTTTTCAAGTTCATGATAGTGACGCTTACGGACGCCATTACTGAGCGGGAGAAGGTATTCTTTTGAGTGCATTTAAGCTGCCCTTGACATTTCTATTGCAACACCACAGTCTTATATCTCTTCTTCCCGGCGCGCAACAAGAGATGATTCTCCTCGAAATCTTCCAGCATCACGCTCTCCTCGATTGACTCAATGCGGCGGCGGTTGATATAGCAACCGCCCTGCACGAGCAGACGCCGCGCTTCGCTCTTCGTGGCCGCCAAGCCCGCAGCATGAAAGAGATCGATCACGCGCATGCCGTCTTTAAAATTCTCCGCGGGCAGCTTTACCGTGTTTTCTTCGGAAGCATCCGCGGCCTCACCATACAGAGCGCGTGCTGCCGCCCTCTCCTTCTCTGCCTGCGCTCTACCATGCACGATGCTCGTCACTTCGAAAGCGAGCACCTCTTTCGCGCGACGCAATTCCGCGCCTTCGAGTTTTTTGAATTGCTCAATTTCTTCCAACGGCAAAAAAGTGTAGAGATAAAGCAGTTTCACCACGTCGCGGTCATCGACGTTGATCCAGTATTGATAAAAATCATACGGACTCACGCGTTCGGAGTCGAGCCAGAGCGCGCCCTTCGCGGTCTTGCCCATCTTCGCGCCGGTCGCGGTGGTGAGCAGCGGCGTGGTGAGCGCGAACACTTCTTTGCCTTCGACTCGGCGCACCAGCTCCACGCCCGCGAGAATGTTGCCCCATTGATCATTGCCGCCCATTTGCAAAACGCAACCGTGCCGGCGATGAAGAATTAAGAAGTCGTAGGCTTGCAAGAGTTGATAATTGAACTCAATAAACGACAAGCCGTTTTCCAAACGCGCTTTGTACGCCTCCGCGGCGAGCATGCGATTCACGCTGAAGTGGCGGCCGATGTCGCGCAGAAACTCGATGTAATTCAGCGGCAAAAGCCACTCAGCGTTGTCTTCGAGCAGCGCGCGCCCATTCTCAAAAGAAATGAACCGTGAAAGTTGCGCGCGAATCTTCTCGCTGTTCGCTTGAATCTGCTCGCGCGTCAGCATTTGGCGCAGCTCGGTGCGGCCGCTGGGATCGCCGATCATCGTGGTGCCGCTGCCCGAGAGCGCAATGGGGCGATGCCCGGCGCGCTGCAGATGCATGAGCAATTTGATCTGCAACAAATTGCCCACGTGCAAGCTCGTCGCCGTGGGATCGAAACCGATATAACACGTGATCTTTTCTTCCGAAAGTATTTTGCGCAACGCGGCTTCGTCGGAAACTTGCTGAATAAAGCCGCGTGCGTGAAGTTCGTCGTAAAGGGTCATGAGGAAATCCTGGTTGCTGGTTGCTGGTTGCTTGATGCTTGATCCTTGATCCTTGATGCTGGTTCTCAGTATCCAGCAACCAG
>JABWAN010000489.1 GCA_013361015.1 Candidatus Zhuqueibacterota bacterium
TCCGGCGGCGCGCGCATGATGGAAGGCGCGCTCTCGCTTATGCAAATGGCAAAGACTTCGGCCCGCCTCACGCGCCTGGCTGATGCCGGCTTGCCCTTCCTCTCGATACTCACGCATCCCACCACCGGCGGCGTCACCGCGAGCTACGCCATGCTGGGCGACGTCAACATCGCCGAGCCGGGTGCGCTTATCGGCTTTGCCGGGCCGCGCGTAATCAAACAAACCATCGGACAAGACCTGCCCGAGGGCTTTCAAACCACCGAATTTTTGCTCAAGCACGGCTTCATCGACCTCGTCAGTCCGCGCGGAGAATTGCGCACCACCATCACCAAGTTGCTCGATGTTTTCATTTTCGCCAAATCCGAACGCAATCCTGATGCCTTCAACGGCGCCCTTCGCGACGAGCAGGTGGAGTTGAAAAACAAATTGCCGCTTGCGCCCATTATGAAGAGCGAGCTTTCATGAAACGTCCACATATATTACTCACCAATGACGACGGCATTTTCGCGCCGGGTCTTTATGCGCTCTATTTGGCAATCCGCGAAATTGCCGAAGTCTCGGTGGTTGCTCCGGTCAGCGAAAAAAGTGCGGTCGGCCACGCCATCACCATTTCCGATCCGCTGCGCGTGTTCGAGTTTGAAAAGAACGGCCAGTTCTTCGGACATGCCGTGAACGGCACGCCCGCGGATTGCGTGAAGATCGCGTACTTCGCACTGCTCGAACGTAAGCCCGACCTCGTCATCTCCGGCATCAATTACGGCTCCAACACCGGCATCAACGTCATCTATTCCGGCACCGTTTCCGCCGCCACCGAGGGCACCATCCTCGGCATTCCTTCGTTTGCGATGTCGCTCACCACTTTCAAAGATGCGGCGTTCGATTACGCCGCGAAGTTCGCCGCCGATCTCGTTCCACAAGTGCTCGAACGCGGCTTGCCGCGCGGCGTATTTTTGAACATCAACGTGCCCAACGTGCCGGAGGCGGAGATCAAAGGCATTGCCATCACGCGTATGGGCGCAGAGATGTATAATGACCGCTATGACAAACGCATTGATCCGCGCAATCATGTTTACTACTGGCTCACCGGCTCGAAAATTGAAATCGACGAAGGCATTGCCACCGACGACGGCGCGATCCGCCAGAACTACGTAAGCGTTACGCCCATTCATTACGATTTGACGCGGCACGATTTCATGAATGAGCTGAAGCAGTGGCAATTGAAGAAGTGAGATCATCCCGTTGTTCCTTTTCGAACAATCTTCTTCAGAGCTTGAGAGAGCCCTTATAATCACTCGATGTTATGATCACCGCCGGAGCATTAACCTTTCAAGAATTTATGTCGCGTGAACGTCTGCCGCTTGCCACGATTCATGAAGCCGTACTCGAATTCTTACGTGGCCGCGACAATGTCGCCGTCTTTGGCGCGCAGGCCGTCAATGCTTATGTCGAGGAGCCGCGCATGATGCAAACCGTCGATCTGCTTTCTACTCGCGCGGCAGAGCTGGTGAAGGAGTTGCGCGATCATCTGCGCGAACAGTTTCATATTGCGCTTCGTGTTCGTGAGTTGGAAGTGGGAAAGGGCTTTCGCCTTTATCAAGTGCAAAAGCCGGAGAACCGTCATTTGGTTGACGTGCGGCCAGTCGAGACGTTGCCCGCGACGAGACGCATCGCAAAAGTTTTAATCGTCGCGCCGGTAGAATTGCTCGCGCACAAAGTCATTGCCTATCATCAACGCAAAGGTAAACCCAAATCCGGCACGGATTGGCGCGACCTGGCGATGCTATTATTGACCTTCTCCGAACTGAAACAGGAAACCGGCGCGCTCGCGGAGCGCTTAAAAGCTTTGGGGGCAGATAAAAACGTTTTGCAGGTTTGGAAGCACCTCGTCTCACAAGAAATAAAACCGGCTGATGAGGAAGACTTTTGAAGAACAGTTTTGTCAGCAATCGTTTTGTCTCCCATGCGACCTCTTGACTTCATTTTAATCCTCGATTTCGGCTCACAATACACGCAGCTTATTGCGCGGCGTGTGCGCGAGTTGGGCGTGTATTCTGAAATCAAACCCGCCTGCACGCCGCTCGCGGAAATACGCGCGTTGCGACCAACCGGCCTCATCTTCTCCGGCGGGCCCAATTCGGTCTATGATCAAGATGCGCCCTCCGTCGATCCGGAAATCTTCACGCTCGGCATTCCGATTCTGGGATTGTGTTACGGCCAGCAATTGTTCGCGCACTTGCTCGGCGGCAAAGTGCAGCCTTCGCCACATCGTGAATATGGCCTCGCCGAGTTCACTGTGCTGCAAGATGATCCACTCTTCGAAAGTGTGGACAAACACACGCGCGTGTGGATGAGTCACGGCGACGCCGTTATCAATCCGCCTCATGGCTTCGTCACTATCGGCGCAACGAACAATGCGCCGCATGCCGCTTTTGTTGATCACAGCCGCAAGCTTTATGGTTTGCAATTTCATCCCGAAGTCACGCACACGGTCGCGGGCCGGCAAATTCTGCAAAACTTTTTGTTTCATGTTTGTCGATGTAAAGCAAGCTGGTCGCCGCAAAATTTGATTGAAACAACCGTTGCGGAACTGCGCGAGAAAATCGGCAAAGAAGAGGTAATTTGCGCACTCTCCGGCGGCGTAGATTCCGCGGTGGCCGCGGCGCTCGTGTATCGCGCGCTTGGAGCGCAGTTGCACTGCGTGTTTGTGGATCACGGGTTGATGCGGAAGAACGAAGGCGAACAAGTACGCGCAACGTTTGCAAAACTGTTTGGCGAGAGTTTTCACTATGTCGACGCTGCGCAAACTTTCTCGCAGCGCTTACAGGGCGTGGTCGATCCCGAGCAAAAGCGCAAAATCATCGGCGAGCAGTTCATTCGTGTGTTCGAAGCCGAGGCGCGGCGGCTCGCAGGCATCCGCTATCTCGTGCAAGGCACGCTCTATCCCGACGTGATCGAAAGCTTCTCGCCGCGCGGCGGCCCTTCGGTGACGATCAAAACCCATCACAACGTTGGCGGCTTGCCTGCGGATTTGAATTTGAAATTGATTGAGCCGCTGCGCGAGCTGTTCAAAGATGAAGTGCGGCGACTCGGCAAGGCATTGGGACTCGATGAAAATATTATCGGGCGGCATCCGTTTCCGGGGCCGGGCCTTGCGGTCCGCATACTCGGCCAAGTGACGCCAGAGCGTTTGGCATTGCTGCGTGAGGCGGACGATATTTTTATTTCAGAGTTGCGTGCTTCGGGTTGGTATGATAAAACCTGGCAGGCGTTCGCAGTGTTGTTACCGATTCAATCCGTGGGTGTGATGGGCGATTATCGCACGTATGAAATGACGATTGCGCTCCGCGCCGTGACTTCGGTGGACGGCATGACCGCGGAGTGGGTACACTTGCCGCACGAATTGCTCGCGAAAATCTCTTCGCGCATTACCAATGAAGTGCGCGGCATCAATCGCGTGGTATACGACATTAGCAACAAACCGCCGAGCACGATTGAGTGGGAGTGAGTTATGAGATTTTCCTAATGCCTTGGAGGCTGCGCTAAATTTCAAACCGCGCCCTTACACAAATCCGATCGTTCAAGCATTTCCCCCCAAAGCTGCTCCTGCTTCTCCTTTCACACAATCTACCGGAGCGCAAGCGTCTCTGCCAAGCAGCGTTCCAACGTCCATCCTGAGTATCTTCCGTACAAAAAAACTGCGCTGAATGCCGCATTGGTCAAAGGCTTTGCGTTGCTCGTTTGCGGCATGGGCAGCCACGCGCTTTCTCCCGAAGACAAAATTGCGAACGCGCCTTCGGGAAACAGTACGGCAAAGCTGTCTTGAATTCCGCCTTGAAACAAACTCGCGGCCAGGCTTCGGGCCTGCTCCAGAAATGAATGCGCCGAACGCAACGCACGGCCCGCAAGAGCTTCCCAAACACGATCGTTGATAACGAGGCAATCGAGTGCGGTCAGCATGGAAAGCAAATCAGCGGGATGGTCGCACGTCGTCGCGACGAGGGAAGTTTGAAGACCTGCGGCGCGCGCCATGAGTAGGGTTTTATTGGCGGCCGCGCCGCCTTCTTCTTTCCGTGACAGCCGTTCGAGCAAATGATGATCACTCAAATGGAACCAGCTTGCGAGGCAGCGGCGAAAGTCGAAATGCTCTTCACCCAAAAGCTGATTCGCGCCGGGGAAATACAGCCGGGTTTGCGAATGACGCGCTTCATCTTCAATGACAATCGTGTGCGCGGTTGGCGCTACGTCCGTAACTTGCAATTGAAAGGTATCAACTTCCAGTTTATGGCAGGCAGATAGAATGGCATGGCCGTCTTGATCTTCCCCGAGCAAACCGAGCGCGTAGAGCGAAAGGCCGGCGTCGAGACGACGCAGTTCAGAAATCATTTCAAATGCGTTGCCACCCGGGCGCTGCTGCCGATCGACCCCGCGATGCCGCCGCTGCCCACTGCGGACGGTGGCGGAGACGCCGACCGGGACCGGGTCCCCCACCCCCGCCCACATGCGCGGCCTGCCCGAGTCGCTGTGGAAGTACGAGCCGCTTCTGCGCGCGAGCTGGGAGCGCCGGCGGTCGGAGGCCACAGCGCCCGCCGCCGACCGCGCCGCCTGACTCAGTCGGCCTCGGCGTCGCCGAGCTTGTCGCCCTCGCGATAGACGAACTCGTCGAGCATCATCGGGAAGTCCTCGAGCCGCTCGGCGACCTCGAGCAGCGACCCCATCCGCGACTCCTCCTCGACCTGCTCGGCGATGAACCAGTGCAGGAACACCTCGCTCGCGCTATCGCGGGTCTCCCGGGCGATGTCGAAGAGCTCGTGGATCGCGACCGTGTTCGACCGCTCCTGCTCGAGCGCCAGGCGAACGGGCTCGACGTGGTCCTTGAACTCGTCGATCGGGGCGGCGATCTCGGTCAGCTTCGGCCGCGTGCCCGAGTCGATCAGGTAGGCGACCATCTTCGCCGCGTGCTCGCGCTCCTCCTCGGCCTGCTCGTTGAACAGCCGGGCCAGGTTCGGGTAAGTCGCGGCGTCGTAGTAGGAGGCGATCGCCACGTACTGGTGCGCGGCGGCGTACTCCCGGCCGATCTGCTCGTTGAGGGCGTCGATCAATCGCTCGGAGGGCAT
>JABWAN010000490.1 GCA_013361015.1 Candidatus Zhuqueibacterota bacterium
ACTTCTCGAAGAGATAATCCGGTTGATTGATGATGTATTGATCCACCGGATTGCTCGAAGCCACGAGCACGGCGACCGCGGAATCGGAGCGGCGACCGGAGCGACCGGCTTGTTGCCATGCGCTCGCAATGCTGCCGGGATAGCCCACCATCACGCACGCGGTGAGCTGGCCGACGTCGATGCCGAGTTCGAGCGCATTGGTTGAAACCACGCCGAGCACTTCGCCACTGCGCAAGCCGCGTTCGATCTCGCGGCGCTCCGTGGGCAAATATCCGCCGCGATACCCGCGAATAAGCTTGGGCGATCTTTTGTTGAACGACATGGCCTCTTTGAGATACGTTACCAAAATCTCCACGCGCAAGCGGCTGCGCGCGAACACGATGGTTTGAATTTTATTGAGCAAAAATTTTGTGGCAACCTTGCGCGCTTCTTTCACCGAAGACTTGCGAATGCCCAACTCGCGATTGACGATGGGCGGATTGTAAAGAATGAAATGCTTCTCCCCGCGCGGCGCGCCGTTTTGATCGACAAGCGCGATCTCCTGCTCGGTGATTTGCTCGGCCAGCTCTTTCGGGTTGGCAATCGTCGCGGAGCAACAAATGAATTGCGGCGTCGCGCCGTAAAAAGCAGCAATACGCCGCAGCCGGCGAATGACGTTTGCGAGATGACTGCCGAACACGCCGCGATAGTTGTGCAGTTCGTCGATGACGACGTAGCGCAAATTCTCAAAGAGCTTGATCCATTTGGTGTGATGTGGTAATATGCCCATGTGCAACATGTCGGGATTGGTCACGACGATGTGGCCCGAAGTGCGAATGGCTTGTCGCGCATCCTGCGGCGTGTCGCCGTCGAACGTGTGCGCTTTAATGTCGAAATGAACCTTGGGGCCGACGTGAGTGATCACGTCTTTGAGTTCGGAGAGCTGATCTTGCGACAAGGCTTTGGTGGGAAAAAGAAACAGCGCGCGCGCATCGGGATCGAGGAGTATGCGATTGAGCACGGGTAGATTGTAGCAGAGCGTCTTGCCCGAAGCTGTGGGTGTGACGACGACGATGCTCTTGCCCACTCCGATTTGCGAAATCGCCTCGGCTTGATGCGAGTAAAGTCGCGCGATGCCGCGTGCTTGCATGGCCGCGATCAACTCCGGCCTGAGCCAGGTTGGAAAATCGGCCCATTGCGCCGGCCTCGGCGGAAGCGTGCGCCAGTGCGTGACGTTTTGCATGAACGCGGGATCGGCGCGCAGTTCGTCGAGAACTTGAGGTAGAGTCATGATAGGGTCGTGCGGTTATTGATTGGAAGAAGATGGTTGAGGAATATTCAGCCGTTTTATGTGGCGCGAACTTAGAGAACAATTCTCAATTTGGCAAACGGTTTTAAAGTTTCTATTTCAGAACATGTGCGGCAAAGGCAATGACAGAAACATGATTGGCAGAAAAATAAAACTTCACCCTTCGAATATTTTTCTGCCAATCATCATCATGCCATTTAAATCTTGAGGCTGTTCAGGAGCTTTTATGACGGCTGTGTTTGGAATGCCACGACGGGCAGCTTGGAGTTATGTTTTGCTTCTCGCTTGCGGCGTTGCGATGCTTGTGTTGTATTCGCTTTTTGCAGAGTTGCATGTCCCAACCGCGACGCACGAGGCCGCGGCGATGATGCAGCGCTTTGGAACGATTGTCGCGCTGCTCTTTTTTTGTTTTATTGGCGCCGTGCTTGTGCTCTGGAAAATTATTCGCGGGGAAAAATTAGCGCCCAACTTCACGAAGCCGGCAGGGAAGCCTGCGCTACCACAGCCGCGCGCACTTGCGAGGAGCATGGCTTTGATCTTCGTCTTCGCAATTCTGTTTCGCCTCGTGTTGCTTCCACAAACGCCGTTCTTATCGAATGACATCTATCGCTATCTCTGGGACGCGGAAGTTTTACAGCGCGGCATCAATCCGTATCTTTATCCACCGGAGGCGAGCGAGCTTTCGAGCTTGCATGACTTAGAAATCTACCAACAGATGAGCCACAAGCACGTGCGCACGGTTTATCCGCCGCTACTGCAAGGCCTCTTCTGGCTCGGCGCCAAGCTCGCCGCCGTGCTTGCGCTCGATCCGATTCATGTGTTGAAGGCGCTGTGGCTTGTGATCGATATTGCGCTTATCGGCGTGCTTGCAAAACTTCTCGCCGCATATGAGATTGATGCGCGCTGGGCCATGCTCTATGCGTGGCATCCGCTCGCCGTGATCGAGATTGCAAGCAGCGGGCATACCGACGGCGTGGGCGTGTTTTGCTTGCTGGCGGCGCTGCTGATGCTCAAGCGCGAGCGCCACCTCGCCAGCGCGATATTGCTCGCGTGCGGCTTTCTGGTGAAATTCGTCACGGCGTTGCTTGTGCCGTTTGTTTTTTTATTCTCCCTAAAAAAAGAAAGCAAGCAACGCAATTGGCGCTTCGCATTGGCATTCTTCGCAGTGCTCGCGCTTGCCTATGCGCCTTTCATTTCCGCCGGAGAGAATCTGTATTCGGGATTGTCCGTCTATTCCGCGAAGTGGCGCTTCAACGATGCGCTCTTCTCGCTCATCTATACCCCGCTGAAAAAATTCCTTCCCGATTGGCTCGTCATCAAACTCATGATTCCGCCGAGCTGGGAGATGCTGCCCGAAACATTGGTGACGCGGCGGATCGACTTGGCGCTGTTGCTTGCGAAAGGCGTAATGGCGATTGCCTTCGGGTTGATCTATTTACATTGGCTGCGAAACATGATGCGGCGAACGGAGGAAGAGCGAATGAGTTTTTGGCCGCATCTCGCTCTCGGCTTGTTGGCGGCGTTCTTCTTGCTCTCACCGACTTTTCAGCCGTGGTATATGCTCTGGCTTTTGCCGCTGCTCTGCGTTGTTTCTGGTATGAAAAAAGAATCGAGCGAGGGATTGATTGCTCCGCTCTATCTTTGGGGATTGAGCGCTACGATGTTTTTTTCTTATTGCGTGCTAGGTGCTTACTGGCGGGAAGGAGTTTGGGAGGAGCAGGGATGGGTAATATGGGTGGAGTATGGCTTGCCGAGCTTGATGTTTTTCGTGTCTCGAAAATTGCATGACGATTAATCATCATGCTAGCTGATGCAAGCCGGCTTTAGCTGGCTAAAATCTCGAGGCGCTTTAGCGATCTTCAGATCGCTTTCACCTGCTTGCCTGAGACTGAAGCCCCGGGCGAAAACAAAAAGCCTTCATTAAGACGATTTAATGAAGGCTTTTTCGTTTCCGAAATACAAAAAGGAACTAGCCGAGATATTTGCGCAACGGCTCCAAGCGCGAGCGATGGCGCAAACGGCGAAGAGCTTTCTCTTTGATCTGGCGCACGCGTTCGCGCGTTAGCTTGAAGTGCTCGCCGATCTCTTCGAGCGTCAACGGGCGGTCGCCGTCCAAACCGAAATAGAGACGAATAATTTCCGCCTCGCGAGATTTGAGCGTGGAAAGCACTTTGTCGATCTCCACTTGCAAAGACTCTTGCATCAGAGTATCGTCTGGCGGAGCATAACGATCGCTTTCCAGCACATCTAGTAGACTATTCCCCTCTTCTTCTTTGAAGGGCTCGTCCAAAGAAAGATGGCGCGCGGAAGTTTTCATTACATCCGCAACTTCGAAAGCCGTCAGTTCCATTCTATCGGCGATCTCTTCCATGCTCGGCTCACGCCCGAATTTTTTCTCCAACTCTTCGAGCGCGCGCCCCACTTTGTTGATCGCACCAACGCGGTTGAGCGGTAAGCGCACGACACGGCTCTGTTCCGCCAATGCTTGCAGGATGGACTGGCGAATCCACCATACGGCATAGGAAATGAATTTGAAGCCGCGCGTTTCGTCAAAACGTTGGGCCGCCTTGATCAACCCCAGGTTGCCCTCGCTGATCAAATCTTGCAAAGGCAAGCCCTGGCCTTGATATTCCTTCGCCACGCTGATGACGAAGCGCAAATTGGCTTTTACAAGTTTGTCCAAAGCGGTCGAATCGCTCCTACGAATTCTTCTCGCCAACTCCACTTCCTCTTCCGGCGGAAGCGGAGAGTATCCACCAATCTCTTCCAAGTATTTTTCAATAGATTGTTTCGTACGATTCTCCATGAATATTGCCTTGTTTGATGCTCACCATTGTTTTTGCGCAAGGGTGAATTGAAAAATGGTCTCCTCACTGAGACTTGATTTTGGAATCATGTTATTGCGGCGCCAAACTCTACTCGCTCAATTGCGAGCGATGCGCTCTTCGAATTGCGGTTACCCTGCGAATGCGTTTGCGCTGGCTCGGCTTGAGGTAATATGTTGATCTCTTGAACTCACGCAAAACTCCCGCGCGATCACATTTTCTTTTAAATCGCATTATGGCGCGATCCAAGGTTTCTCTCTCCGCGACGGTCACACGAACCATTTTGCTCACCTCTTTCGTCTGCAGTATTCAGCCTGATTTAAATGTCAAGCCTTTTTTCTATACTGAGTAACGGTGTGGAAAGTTCCAACACAACCGTTGCGGTGAGTATGCCTGCCCATTTCGTCTAGCGTAGAAGTTTTACAAACTATTCTTCGGCTTTCGCTCTGCGTTCTTTTGTTCTAAGTTTTCTGGCCGAAACCACTTAAAGCGGATTACGTGTACCCCAATTTCAGGGCAGAAAGAAATATAATGTAACGCGTCTGTTTTGTCAAGCTTGGTTACAAAATTTTTTTACTCTTCGAAGCTGTTGATCGGCAAATATACCGTGAATTTGCTACCTTTGCCGATTTTGCTTTTTACAAAAATCTTGCCACCATGTTTTTCGATGATCTGTTGAGCTATTGCCAAGCCGATCCCACTGCCATTTTTTTTGGTGGAAAAGTAAAAGTCGAAGATTTTAGGTAGATGCTCCTTACTAATCCCTTTACCTGTGTCTTCGAATGTGATGGCGGCATAGGTTCGTTTCAAGGATTCCGTTACCCTTCGGGAGTAGACATCGAGTCCAATGGTCAAGCGTCCACCACCCGGCATGGCCTGAACCGAATTTAGGAAAATGTTCAAGAAGACTTGATATATTTTCTTAGCATCGACATTAACTAGCAATTCAGGCGTACGATACTTGCGTATGACACGTATTCCTTTCGGCAGTACTTCCGGT
>JABWAN010000491.1 GCA_013361015.1 Candidatus Zhuqueibacterota bacterium
CTTTTAGGAAGCAATTGCTCATCGGCATTTGGAACGTGCCCGATTGGATGGTGAGCGATCCCGCAAAAAAAGATCATCGCCGCCTGCCGCGCACGCGCTATGCGGAATTTGCCGAATCGGTCGCAGCTTATCTGCTGTGGGCGCGTGCGCGGCGCGGCGTTGAGATTCGCGAAATCGTTTTGGCGAATGAGCCGGACGGTACGTACCTCGAGTATTCGCCGGAAGAGCTGCGCGAGGTGATCAAAACCGTGGGCGCGAAATTCGCGCGCGAAGGCCTCGCCACGAAGATCGTCGCGCCGGATTTGGCTTCACCTTATTTTGATCCCGACCTTTGGATAACGACCTTGCTTGCCGATTCAGTTGCGGCTTCCTATTTGAGCGCGATTTCTTACCACACGTATTACGTGGAGGACAATCCGGACGTGTGGAACGCGAAGTTTGCGCGTATCGCCGAGCTTGCGGCGCGAAAAAAACTGGAAGTCTATTATACCGAGATCGGCACGACGCCGTGGAATATTCCAAACACTTCCTGGCCGTGGGCGTTTGATTGCGCGCAGAGGTGGCATAATGCGCTCACATGGGGCAACGCGAGTTTGGGTTATCAATGGGCGCTCCTGGGAAGAGATTACGTCGTGAATCCCGATGCGAGCCGCAATCCTATCTTCTATGTGCTGGCGCAATTCTTCCAGCATATTCCCGTCGGTGCGGTGCGCGTTGCGGCGCATGCGAGTCACCGCGATCTGCTCGTGAGCGCGTTTCATCACGCCGAAACCCAGCGCGCGCAGGTTATTTTCATTAACCGCGCCGCGATGAATTTGGAAGTGAACGTGGATTCGAATAACTTGCCTCTGCAAACTCTGGAGGCGTACCGCACTTCACAAAGTGAAAAGCATATTCGCGTTGCGGTTGAGCAGATTGTCGGTCAACACTTTCGTTTGTACCTTCCCTCCTTTTCAATCACCACTGTGACGGGAACGACGGCAACGAGGCAGGACTCCATTCCGCCCGCGCCGCCGCAAGAGGTGATAATCAAAGAGAATTGAAGCGCTTCGGGCTTTTTTGTTAATGAAACGTCTGAGAGCGCGACAACGACAAACGCCGCTTGCTTTCAACCACGAGCAAGCGGCGTTTCGTTTTTTGCGCATTCGCAAAACGCGCAGGCATCAGCGCATGAGCATCATCTGTTTCGTTTGCACGAAACCTCCGGCTTGCATCCGATACAAATACATGCCGCTCGCAACATGTTCGCCCTGTTTGTTGATGCCGTTCCACACGACTTCATGTTGGCCGGCGTGGAGCGTGCCCGAAACCAGCGTCTTCACCAATGCGCCGCGCATGTCGTAAATCCTCAACGTGACTGCGCCCGGCGCGGCTTCGGGAAGAGTAAAGCGGATCGTCGTGCTCGGATTGAACGGGTTGGGATAATTCTGCGCCAGTTCATAGTTCATGACCGGCGCCGTTTGTTCGGGATTTTCTTTCGTTTCATCTTCAGCGGGATTTTCTTTGCCTGCCGTGCCGTTGACAGTATGATACAAGAGCGTCACCAGCTCTTCAACGATGATTTCTTTCGCGCTGATCGAGCCTTTGAAGAACATGCTCTTTTTGAGCGTGACTTTTTTGGCGGGAGCGATAACCGCCCCGAGAATTCTGGAGTTTTCGTCCAGCGTGACGTCGCCCATGCAATGGAACGTGACCCAGCTACTACCGTTATCGCCGTAAGGCGTGATCGTCATTTCCGAAGCTTTTCGGAATTGCAGAGCAGCAGCGACGTTGATCTTCGCCGGCCCGTTTGTCGCATCGAGATTCAGCACGGCTTGATCTTTCACTTCAAGACTTTTGAAGAAATATTCGCCGCTCCGCAGGAACAGCGTGGCCTCGTTTTCCACGTTCACGTCGCCATAATAGCCCGGCGCGAGACTGAGGCTTTTGTGTTTGCCGACCGTTACGTTCTTGCCGCTCGCCCAGAAAGAAAGCCTGGGCAACGTGACGCGCGCCACTGGAGTGTAGCCGCGCGCCGTGCCGTTGATAGTGGCATTGTTCTCCACCACCAGTTGGCCGCCGGACTTCACGTTGCCATTGATGGTGTTATACTTTTTGATCGTCGTTTTTCCCACCGTAGTGAGATTGCCCGTGTGCTTACTCGGAGCGCCGACGTCAAAGAGCAGCTCGTTGTTGGAATGAATATCTCCGATCGAGGACTTCTGGCCTTTGATTTGAATTTTATTATCAGCCAACAGAACATACGCGCTAGCTAAAGCTTGCCGCCCAATTCCCGCCAAGGCCACCGTTACCGGGTTCTCATCCGCATCATTGCTCGTGAGGTTTAAGAGCGCGTTCTTCGAACCAACGCTGCCTGGATTGAAGCGCACCACTAGATTGCGCGTCGCTCCCGGCAAGAGCGTGAATGGTGCGCCGCCGCTTGCGATTGCAAACTCACTCGCGTGCGTGCCGGCCACGTTTGCGGCCGTCACTTGCAAGGCGGCGCTGCCGCTATTGCTCACCACGAGCGTTTGCGTGGCATTGGCGCCGATAGTGACTTCACCAAAATCGAGCGCGACCGGATTCAATGCAATGTCCGGCGTCGCGAGAATCGGCAACGGGCTTTCATACGCGCCCACGTCCGGTGTGGTGGAAACCGGCTGCGGCCTCGCATTGCGTTCCGCGTCCTCCGCAGTGCCCAGCTCAATGCCCATCGCAATCGCCGGACTGTTATTTTGCAAATGAAGATTTTCGCCGCCCGCCAACGTGCTCACAAAGAGCGGATCAATGCCGGCCTTGGTATTCACACCCCAAGCCGTGATCGCCGGTTGCAACGTTGTTTCCGTCACGCTGCCCGCGTTGAAGACGAGATTGTAGTCTTCGCTCGGCAACGGCGATGCCGCTGCGGCAATGGCCGCGTGCGTGCCGTCGGCGTAAAAGATATTGTTCTTGATCAACAGATCCGCGGAGACCAGCTTGGTGCGGATCATTTCAAAACCCGCTTTATAAAAAGTGTTATGACGGATCGAAATATTGCGGCAGCCCGCGTCAACATAAATGCCCTGCTGCGCGCTGTTCATCATCACGTTGTTTTCGAAAACCACCTCCGTCGCGCCGATCAAGCGCACGCTTTCCTCGCCGGCCGTGCCGTTCATCACGTTGCGGCGAATGATAAAATTGCCGATCGTATTGCCGGTTTGCAGGTGCAAGCGCAGATGGCGCTTGTTGTTTAGAAAAGTATTGTCTTGAATGGTCACGCCACTGTATGAGGCCTGAAGAAATTCCAGCGCATCACTCGTGGGCAGCAATGAGATATTCTTGAACGTGTTCTTTTCCACAAGCGCGGTGTGCAAAGCCGAGCTGAAATTGATGCCGCGCTGGCCGCCCACAAAAGTGCAGTTGCGCACCGTCAAATCATTCGCGCCGAACACTTGCCAATTGTCCGCTTGCGCCGTGGTCTGATCGGAGGCCAGGCCGTCCACAATCAGATGATGGCTATTCACAATCGAAAGCGAAACCATGCCCGCGGTTGCCGGTTGCAGTTTGGGAGCATGGCCGGGCGCCGCTTGAATCGTGAGATAATCCAAGTTTTGCACCAACACCGCGGTGGCCGAGCCGCTCGGATTCGTCAAACCGATTACGCTATACGTTCCGTTTTTCACATTGATGATCGAGCGCGCCGCGGCCGTGCCGCTGTTGACGTGTTCGAGCGCAAACTGGAGAGAGGCATACGCCGTTGCTTCACTGTTGCCGTCATTGGCGTCGCTGCCGTTGCTTTGATCGACCCATTTCGTCGTCGCAGTGCTCAACAAGCCCGTGAGCGCCGCGTACCACTTCGTCGCCATTTTTTCATCGCCGCCGTCATTGGGATGAACGCCGTCATACATGTCTTCATTCACGCTGAAGCCCGTCCATTGATCGACCACGACCACCGGTGATTGCGGCGTGTGCTTCGTCGCCGCAAGGTTGGGAATGCGTTGGTTCAAATCCATAATCTCGGGCGCTTCATACATCGAAGGAATAATTTGCGCGAGCGCAATCTTGATCGTGGGATTCACCGCACGCAAACTATCGATCACGCGACCCAGCTCGGCGATCGTTCCGCTGTTGCTTTGATATTGAAACACGTCGTTGCTGCCCAAATGAATCAGCGCGATTTCGGGACGATACGTTCTCGCCCAGCCGCCGAGGAAGCCGAGAATCTCGTCGGTGCGCCAACCCGAATGGCCTTCGTGATCCATATCGAAATCCGGATGCGGGGGCGGTCCGCCTTTGTTGAGATTCTGGCTGCCGACAAAATCGACATTGAAACCGCCGTTTTGCAGCATGAACCACAAAGGCCGGCGATAGCCGTCGTGATCGGTATACATTTGCGTGATCGAATCGCCGAGCGGCATAATCTTGATGGCATTGTTGGAGCCGCCGGTTTCCGGCGTCGCGCGTGAATTTTCATACGCACCCAAGTCTGGATTCGACGCCGCGGGCTGCGGTCGCGCGCCGTTGCCGATATCTTCGCTCACGCCCAAATCAACACCTGCGCCGAGGGCCGGGCTGCCATTCAACAAATGCAAATCTTCAATGTTGGCGACGGTGCTCACAAAGAGCGGATCGAGACCGGTCTTCGTATTTGCGCCAAAGCTTGTGATCGCGGGTTGCGTCGTCGTCTCCGTGTTGCTGCCGGTGTTGAAGATCAAATTATAGTCTTCACTCGGCAAGGAAGCCACTGCGGCCGCCAGCGCGGCGTGTGTGCCGTTGCCGTAAAAAATGTTGTTCTTGATCGCCATGTCCGCCGAGATGAGTTTGGTGCGAATCATTTCAAAGCCGGTCTGATAAAACGTGTTGTGGCTGACCGTGATGTTGCTGCAGCCGGCGTCGACATAAATGCCTTGCTGCGTGCTTTTCATCACCACATTGTTTTCGATTGCGACATTCGCAGCGCCGATCAAACGCAGACTTTCTTCGCCGGTCGTACCGTTCATGAGATTGCGGCGAATGATAAAATTCTCGATCACATTGCCGGTTTGCTCGTGCAAGCGAATGTGGCGCTTGTTGTTCAGAAAAGTATTGTCCTGAATCGTCACGCCGCTGTATGACGCCTGCAGAAATTCGAGCGCATCGCTCGTGGCGAG
>JABWAN010000492.1 GCA_013361015.1 Candidatus Zhuqueibacterota bacterium
ACGCACGGATACGGAATCCGTTCGCGACAATCGTCCGGCCGGCAATGCTTCGACTCCGGACAGTCGCCGAGTTTCGCGGCGCGGCGCAACTGACTCGCGCGCCGATGAGAAAGTCAGCTTGCCGGACCGAGGCGGCAGTTCCGTCGCGCGCCCGGCACGGTCGAGCGAAACGCCGACGCAATCAAGCCAGCCTTCTACCTCTTCGGATCGCCGCTCCTCCAAACGTGAACGCTCAGAAAGCAGCAGCGTATCGCGACGTCCAAGTGACTCCGGCTCCTCTAGTTCTTCACGCGGCTCATCGAGCGGAAGTTCGACCAGCTCCTCCCGGCGTTCGTCAAGCTCGGGCAGCTCTTCTTCCGGCGTTTCGCGCTCCAGCGGGTCGTCGAGCGGTAGCTCTTCGAAAGGTTCGTCGAGCGGCAGCAGCTCGAGCAGTAACAATTCGAGCGGCGGCTCCAATCGTCGTTCCAAAAACTAGCCAGTAACTTGGATTGATGGATTGTCTGCTCAGTAGATTCCTGGTAAAGCCACAATCCATCAATCTATTATGCCACTGATTTTCAAATTTTCGGCAAGGGAGTTTGTTCATGATGAAAAGAATTTTCTGCGGTGCCGCTCTACTTGTGCTCGCTGGAACTTTCTCCACTTTGCAAGCTCAGGAGGAAGTCTTCCAGCGTGGAATCGAATTTGGCATCGGCGGGCGAGCATTAGGAATGGGCGGCGCATACCTCGGCGTGAGCGATGATTACAGCGCCGCATATTGGAACCCGGCGGCACTCACGCAAATTCGCCGCATCGAAGGCTTCGCCACTTTAAGCCACGCGCAGCGCAAGGACGACATTACCTACGGCACCTATGGCGCGCCCGACAAGGCCAGCTTCACCCGCTTCAACAGCCTCGGTCTCGCTTATCCGATTCCCACCTATCGTGGCAGCCTCGTGTTCTCGCTCGGCTATCACCGCGTGCGGCCCTATGACAGTAATTTTAGTTTCTCGTGGTTCAACGGCACTCCCCTCGATTCTCTCAGCCAACGTTGGAGTGAATTGGAAGAGGGTAGCCTGAACAATTGGACGTTCGCGATGGGCACCGAAGTCGCGCCCAATCTTTCGTTGGGCTTGGCATTGAATGCGTGGTCGGGCCAGAATGATTATCAATTCAGCTTTGTGGAAAAAGACGTACTCGACCTTTTTTATTTGAATGAGTTTCGTCACGATGACAATCTGCTCTCGGAATATTCCGGCTGGAATTTTAAACTGGCGGCCATGTATCATCCTTCTTCGTTGCTGCGCTTGGGTGTTACCCTCGGTACGCCCACGACTTTCAAAGTGAAAGACAGTTGGCAAGTGAGCGAAGAGACGATAGAGGAACTCGACAACGGCGAGCTGGATCGCACGACTTATAACGACAACGGCGAGTTCACGTACAAAATTCGTTCGCCGTTCTCATTGTCTGCGGGTGGCGCAGTGAACTTTGCCAATATGCTCGTATCCGGCAGCGCGGAGTTGAATGATTGGTCGCAGATTCGCTATACCACCGAGCCGCCGATCGAAGGCCTTTCGAAGAGCGAAGCCAACGATGAATTGGTGCGAAATTATCGCGAAACGTTGCGGTTGCGTTTGGGCGCGGAATTCACCATTCCGCTTATCGACCTGCAGGTTCGCGCCGGCGCTTTTCGTGACCCCTCTCCGTTGGCGAATATGCCCAGCGATGCCGATCGCGAATTTTATACAGCCGGTCTTGGTATCTTTCTCGACAAACAAGTTCGCCTCGATCTCGCGGTCGTAACAGGAACATGGCGCGAGTATAAGGACCCACTCAAAGATTTTGGCACGAACGAAGACTATGATAATGACGGCAAAATCGACGATGATCGCGACGTCATTCCGGTTTCGGAAAAAATCCGGCTCAACCAAGCTTATGTCACACTTGCCTTCCGTTTCTAAAAACTCTTCAGCAATCCCAAATGTCAACGTGATGAATTTAACCTTGCGATCCGTTTTCAGTCGGATCGCAAGGTTTTTATTTGTTGCGTTCCTCTTTTTGGGCGCGCACACTTTACGCGCGCAAGAAGAGCAAGCCACGCTCGTGCTCAAAGGCGGCGGTGAGTTGCGCTGCACGGTGCGCGACATTTGGCAAGGCGAAGTCTATTTCGAAGCAGCTTCGGCGCGGGATACTTACAAGTACGGCGAAGCGATCTCTTTGGAAAAGATTGAGCTAGTGCGCCTGAGTCGCAACCGCGTCATGAAGCCGCAAGAGTTCGCAGCCTATTGGCGCGGCGAAACCGTTCCGCACGAGCAAGAATCGGAGAAAGCACCTCCGCCAGTTGCTCCACAACCTGCTCCCCCCACTTCTACTGCTCCGCCGCCGCGCGAAAGCGGGCCGGGCATGCGTTTGAGCGCCGTGCAGATCGACACCACTCGTGTGAAGGGCGGAATTGGATTGCGCTATCCGGAAATGCCGCGCGGGGAAACCACGTCGGTGTTGGAATATGGCGAAGTCGCGGATTTGCTCGCGGAAAGCGGCCTGGCCGGCAAACTGCTCTATGAAGTCAGCGCCGGCGAATTGCGGCGCCGGCAATTGACCTCCAGCCAAAAACAACTGGTCGATGCCCTCTTGCAATCGCGCGCGTGGTCGTTGCGCAAGCGCGACTTACGATCGGCGCAATTACGCGCTTCCGGAGAATTCGAACGTGTCATGCAGTCACAATCGCGCAGCGCAGAGCTATTCGAAAGCTTTCGCTTTCGCCCGGCAGATTCGCAATACGCTTTCCTCGAGTTCGTGCAATTCCTTCATGCCGAGAATGCCGATAAATTTCTAGACAAATGGCAAAAGGTCGAAAATGTTTTCAGTGTGGAGGGCACGCTGGCGCTGCGCGACCTGCTCAACAACTATGAAGACTGGTATTATTTGTATGGGCAGGAAGTTGAGAAGCGCAGTGACAAAAACTGAGTCATTGCAATACTCCATGTTTTGCCATTCTGAAAGGTACAGACTGCGTGAAAGCGCGGATTCCTGCCATTCCGAATCCGGAGCACGAGGCCAGGAAAGGCAAAAATTCCATTCTTCACATAGTCCTTAACTTCTCCAGCACTTGAGAAGATCTTTCCGGATAACGCCACCACGTGAAGAGCAATTTCGTTTTTGCTTTCAGGCTCATGATCCCTTTGCTCACAATCCCTCTCTTCTTCGTTTTCTCCTTCGGCAAAGGTGACAGCCTCGACCGTGAATTGCAAGCGCAGCAGCTTTTGCGCGCCACCCTCAGCGCACGCGATTCCCTCGCCCTCCCGGAATTCATCAAGCAACTCGAACAAGTCACGCATTTGGATAAAAAGAACGCGGACGCGTTTCACGAACTCGGTCTTGCTTACACACGACTCGAAACCGTTTGGGGGCGCGAGCGCGCGCTGCCCGCTTTAGAACGCGCCCTCCGGCTGCAACCGCGCAACGTCGCATTTCATTATTCCCTTGCCGAGCTGCACCGCAAAAGCAGCTTTGGAGGCGCCGCGGCGGGTGAATTCAAAAAAATCATGCGGCTCGATCCTTCCGACCCCCGCCCCTATTATCACCTCGCACTTTTCCAAGAAGAAGACATGCTGCACTATCGCGAAATGGTGAGCTTGCACGAAAACGCCACAATCTTTTTCACCGAATTTGCAGAAGAGGACTTTCGCGAAGCCGAGGAGCTCTATCGCACCGCCATCGCGCTCGATCCCACACTGTTCGCCGCTTCCTATCGCCTGGCAGGATTGTATTACGAAGCGCAACGCTTTCAGGAAATGGCGGAGGTTCTGCAAGCAGCGATCAATTTGTACTCGTCACGTCCAACTGCCGCCGCCCAGAACGCGTACCCCTTGCTCCAAACCACCCTATTTGATTTGCAGCTGTTATTAGGATTGGCACATACCCGCCTGCAACAGCCCGAAGCAGCACAGCATGCATTCACAAACGCCTTCGCAGAGATGCCGAAGGAAGATCGCCAATTATTCTTCTCCTTGGCGACCGTGCTCTCACCGGACGAATTGCCGGTCTACCTCGCCGCCGATGAGGCCGCGCGCCAACTTGACGAGCAGCGCTATTGGAATGCCCGCGATCCGCTCTTCATGACTGCGGCGAATGAACGCATGCTGGAACATTTCAGCCGGATTGCCTATGCGAACTTGCGCTTCGGGTTCCCCGAAAAAAAGATCGCAGGTTGGAAGACCGATCGCGGACAAACGCTCATTCGTTTCGGTTTTCCGAAAGGCCGCGTGCGCACGCGCGCCGATCTCGGCACCACGCCCACCGGACACGTTACGCTCAACGCTTCCAAAGAAGTTTGGGAATACGGCGATTTTCGCATGCTCTATGAAGACCGCTTTCTCAATCGCAACTACGCTTTCGCGTGGAGTCTCGATCCCAATAGTGACGGCAAGAACATTTTTGAGCGACAAATTCGCAGCACGCCCGAGCGCTTTGAATTTTTGCCCGGCGGCAAACGTTTGCAATTGCCGCATGTCATTGCGCAATTCCGCGCGCCGCAGAGCGACAGCACGCTGCTTGAAATCTATTACGGTCTCGACGCCCACGAACTCGAAGAGGTTCGCTCCACTGATGCGCAAAAGCATTTCCAGCTCGAGCGAGGATTCTTTTTGTGCGATCAAAACTGGCAGCCTTTGTTAGCACGGCGCGAGCGGCGCGACTTGGCGTTCGGTGAAAACGGTGTGAATAAATCCGGAGTGCTCCTCGAACGATGGGTTGTTCCGGCGCCGGTGGGAGAATTCAACCTCTCTCTGGAAACCGTGGAGCGCAATTCCGGCCGCTCCGGCGTGGAACGCGAAACGATCACGATCGAGAGTTTTGCCGGGGAGCATTTGCAAATGAGCAGCGTGATTCTCGCCGCGCAAGTTGCAGCAGCCCACGACGATTTGATTTTGTATAAGAAAGGCGAGGTGAATATCATTCCCAGCCTGCAACGAAAGTTTGGCGCTGATTCCTCTCTATACGTTTACTACGAAATTTACAATCTCGCACGCGGCCAGAACGGCCAAACCAGTTTTCGCGTCGAGAATACCATCACGCCGATTGCCGCTCCCGGCAGCGATTTGAGCATTGCGCTGAATGCCATC
>JABWAN010000493.1 GCA_013361015.1 Candidatus Zhuqueibacterota bacterium
ATTCCGATCAGTTAACGTCTGGTGGGGAATTCAGAACACAACTCTATCCAATCACATTTGAGGTGGAGTGTAAAAGTATCTCTGATTCTGTTTCATTAAGTGATAATTCGTGGAGTATTTTTCTTAACAACGGATTGACAACAGGTATACCTGAATTGGATGAAATGCCTGCCCCAAAAAAGAAACCCACATCACCTTGTTTTATCGCAGTAGCTATAAAATTGACCAGTTCGAGTTTCGTATTGAAATTCATGTCTCGGCCCTTTTTGATTGTTAAGTCGTGCGAATGACCGCGCGTACTTGATTGTGCAGTGGGTTCAAAGCGAATGGCAGTTTGTGCAAGATCGGTGCGTCGGTATCGGAGGCGGATAAAGTCGGAAGAGAGATGTGGGGGCGATCTCGCGGCGCTTATTTGTAGAAGAATTTTTCGAATGACAATAGCGAATTTCCAGCGCGAGGATGTGAGATGATAAACAAAACACGTTAGCTGAAAATGCCCCGCGCTATTTTAATCCACCCGTCGGGCCATGAGAAAATCTCGTTGCCGATCTTCCCCGAGTTGAAACGTTTGCGTGCCGACTTCGACAAATCCCGCCTTGCGATAAAACGCAATTGCTGCAGCGTTGCGCTCCCACACGCCCAACCAAATTACGTCACAGCCTTCTTGCCGAGCTTCCGAGAATCAGGCTTTCATTAACTGCGTGCCAACACCTTTGCCGATCCACGCTTTGCGCGCATAGAGGCGGGCGATTTCCATTGGCATGCGACCGACTTACAAAGAATGTATGAGACTAAACCGTTCCGACCTCGGCTGGGCCGAGGTTTCAATCTTGTGCGGTTTGAGATTCATGAATAAAAACATTCCACGGCCAAGCCGTGGAAGGAACATATGAAGGATGTGTTAAAGGACAGAAGTCATGTCGCAATCCAAACAAAATCCCATGACCGTGCGCGAGGGCGAAGAGATGCCGTGTCTCTCGTTCGAGCAGATGTCGGCATATGTGGAGAAGAGTTTGTCGCAAGAAGATCGCGCCGCAGTGGAAGTGCATTTGGCCTTGTGCGAATTGTGCCGTGAAGCAGTTGAAGGTATGCTCGCTTTTTCGAACATGCCACAGGCGCGCGCGCTCGTTGCGGCGCTCGATGAAGAGATTGCAGCACGCACGTCTCCGGAAGCAAAGCCCTCATTTTCACCTACATTGTCCGAGCGCTTGCACGATTGGGCAGCCTCGCTGCGGAATGGTTTCGAGGAGATCGTATCCGTTTTCACTTCGCCCAAATACAATTTGAGACTCGCCTACGTTGTTGCCACCGTCTTCATGCTCGGCTTTGTCTCCGTGCTCTATTTCACGCGCGCGCGCCAATGAAAAACTGTTCGCGGAGTTTTATCAACCCTATCCCAACATTGCTCCCTCCGTGCGCGGTGAATTGGCCGAAGATAAATTGCAGGATGCCATGCAGCACTATGACGAGCGCGATTTCAAAGCCGCGCTCGCGCAGCTTGAAGCGATTCTCGCCGCCGAGCCGGAGAACGCAACGGCGCAGTTCTATGCCGGAGTTTGTCATTTGAAACGCAAAGACACCGAGCATGCACTCACGAGTCTGCAAAAAGTCATCGCGCTCAAAGACTCGCGATTGGCGCAGCCTGCCGAATGGTATTTGGCATTGGCCTATCTGCAAAAGAACGACGCAGGGCAAGCGCGTGCGACGCTGCGTGGCATCACCGCAAAGGAACACATGTATCGCGATCAAGCAAGCCAGTTGTTGGAACGACTCGATGGCAGTGGTCAGTAAGCAGTCATCAGTAACCAGTGATCAGTTTCGAGCACGGCTTTTAAAAATCCGACCGTCATGTCTACTCGCGTTTTGTACTCGCTCCTCCTTGCCGCGCTTTCCGTTTCCTGCTCCGATAACGAGCGCTCTTCACATAATACCGCCGATCTTTCCGCCACCCGCTCGTTGACTTCGTCCGATACGGCGCGCGCACGCCGCGATTTCACGCAAGCCTTGCGCTTCACCCGCGCCGCAAAATACGACAGCGCCTTCCTCTATTTTCAACAAGCCAGTGAGAACTATGCCGCGACGCAGGATTGGCAAAATTATATTCGTTGCCGCAGTCAAATGGGCGAGTCTCTGTTGCGTCAAGGCGAGGTCAATGAGCCGATGGATTCTCTCAAACAAACCTTGCAGTTGAGCTTGCGCTATTTCGGCGAGCAACACGCGGAAACGGCGACCGCGCACAACAATATCGGCCGTTGGCACTACCTGCGCGGCGAGCTTGAAGAGGCCTTTTCATATTGCAACAAAGCGCTTTCCATTCGGCGCGCGACGCTCGGAGAGCAGCACATAGAGACGGCGAAGAGCTATTTGCTTATCGGCAATATTCATAGCTATAAAGGCGAGTACGAGCAAGCCTTCGCGTTACTCAACCAAGCCTTGACAATTCTGCCTTCGGATTCGGGAGTGAATGCTCTCATTGCTGCCGATATTTATAACGCGATGGCTGTGTCTTACGACGACCTCGGCGACTATGATCGCGCCGCGATTTTTTATGAAAAAGCTTTGGCAACTTTAACCGCCGAGCTCGGCGAGCGGCATCCGAAGATTGCGGACATCGACAACAACGTTGGGGCTTTGCATGAAATCAAAGGCGATTACGAGCGCGCGCTGGCGTATTACCGGAACGCGGTGTCGATCTACTTGGCTGCGGGAAGAACACAGCACACGAATCTGGCTTACTTCTATGATAACATCGGCAACGTTTATCGCGCGCGGGGCGATTATGACGAAGCCATTTCTTTTTATCAAAAAGCGCTGACGACTTTGCGCGCGACGGTGGGCGAGCATCATCCTGAAACGGCGGCGCAGTACAATTACTTGGCGAGTATCCATGAAGCCGAAGGCAAGAGTGATGATGCGCCCGAATTTTATCAGCGGGCAATTGCGGCAAACATTCCAAGTTTTAAAGAGGAAGATCGATGTGCGAATCCTAGAATAGAAAATATTCTTTCGGAAAAAGTATTGCTGGAAACTTTGGGGGCAAAGCGGAGGCGCTAGCGAGCCGTTTTGCGCAATCGCGTGCGGTTCGCGATCTCGCATGCGCGGTTTCCACTGACGGGCTTGCGGCGCAGCTCATCGATCAAATGCGCAGCGGTTATAAAGCCGAAGGCTCCAAACTTTTTCTAGCGGAAAAAGCCGCGAAGATTTACGAGCACGCCATTCAGCGCGCGCTGCAAGCTTACGCCGCAACGCAGCGTAACGAGTACAAAGACACTGCGTTCATGCTTACAGAGAAGAGCAAAGCCGGTATCATGCGCGACGCGCTTTCCGAAGCCGAGGCGAAACAATTCGCCGGCATTCCGGATAGCTTGCTCGAAAAGGAACGGCGCGTGCGCATCGATTTGGCGTTCTATGAAAAAAGCCTGCTCGAAGAACAAGGCCGCGGCAGCAATGCGGATTTTTTGCGTGACAAAGTCTTCAGCCTCAAACAATCCCATGAAGCTTTGCGCCAACGCTTCGAAGAGAATTATCCCGACTATTACAATCTCAAGTATCAAAACCGCGTCGCCTCCGTTGCCGAAGTACGGCGGCTTTTAGATGAGCGCACGGCGGTGGTGGAATATTTTACGGGTGAAGATTCGATCTTTATTTTCGCCGTCACGCACGATGATTTCATCATCAAAGCTTCGCGCAAGGATTCGGCGCTTGCTCTGCAAATCGAACGATGGCGTCACGGCATTATCAAACAAGATTTTGTTCAATACACGCAAGCAGCCGTTCATCTTTATCAAACACTGCTTGCGCCCGTGGCGGAAGCAATGCGCAACATGAATTTGATTATCGTGCCGGACGCGGCGTTGAGCACGATTCCGTTTTAAGCGTTGCTCGCGGAGCAAGGGGCAGGGGGCAAGGAGCAAGATTACACAAGCCTGCACTTTTTGGTGAGTGCGCATGCGGTGAGCTATGCTTATTCTGCGACACTGTTGCAGCAACAACAGAGTCGCAAACAGCGCGAGACGAAGCGCGACTATCTCGCCTTTGCGCCGGTGTTCGCGAACGGTTTGCCCGCAGGCACGCGCAGCGGAGATTTTCTTGCGGAGAATCTATCGCGCGATTCAGTGATAACGGCAATGCGCGTGCGAGCCTATTTGCCGATGACAAAGAAAGAAGTGACGGGAATTTAAAATCGCTTCGAAGCTTCGTATAACGTCTTCGAGCGCTGGTTCGGCAACCGCGCGATTGTGCATTTGGAGCGTGAGGCCAACGAGGCGAGAGTCAAAGCCGCGGATTTGAGCGAGTATCGCATTCTGCACTTCGCAACGCATGGCTTGGTGAATGAGAAAAATCCCAAGCTCTCCGGCTTGATTTTATCGCCGGAAGATTCGACTTCCAAAGAAGACGGCATTCTGCACTTGGGCGAGATTTACAATTTGAATCTCAACGCCGAGCTTGTGGTGTTGAGCGCGTGTGAAACGGGGCTTGGGCAAACTGCAAAAGGGGAGGGCATCATTGGATTGACGGGCGGGTTTCTTTATGCCGGCGCTGATAATGTGCTCGTCTCATTGTGGCAAGTGAGCGATGCAACGACTGCGGATTTGATGATAGGTTTTTACGACAACATGCTTGGCGGCATGAGCAGGCCGAAAGCTCTACGCGAAGCCAAACTGAAACTCATGCAGAGTCATTCGGAATATGCCAAGCCGTATTACTGGGCGCCGTTCGTTTTGGTGGGAACGTGAGTTTGTATTGCGAGCGCAGCGGGATGCACGGATCGGTGGAACAAACGATGACGCGCGAGGGGTATGCAATCACACATTGCGCCGCAGATTCAGTGAGCACGGCGCGCGATGAAGGACAATATTCAAAAACTTCCAACTTTTCGCACTTGTGAAAAGTGTCGCGAGAAAATTCCTACAACTGAAAATTCACCTTCCCAACCTCCGCACTGGCTTCATTCCAAGTGCTTCTTTTCCAACCCGCTGCCGGCAAGGAAATCCCTCATCGCATTGGTATTGTCCTTGCCAATTCAATCAAAGTCTCTCCCCAGCAATTACCTCAACTCGTCGTTTTGTTGCGCTTTGGCTGTGAGCCT
>JABWAN010000494.1 GCA_013361015.1 Candidatus Zhuqueibacterota bacterium
AAGCGACCAACGGTGCGAAATGGAAATTTAGAGATTCGATCGTCATTGGCGCGTACTCCGTGAGCGCGGGTTGGGTGCAGCTTCATGAGCTGGGCCACTATTTTGATCTGCGCCACACCCAAGGTGATCGCGGCGTTACTCTGCCTGGTCAAAGTGGGGAAGGCTATACAAATCCGGGCGACGATGAAATTGAAGACACCGTCGCAGACCTGCCAAGCTGGAGTCGCAATGAGATTGCCAAACACAATTTTTCCGTCAAGTACGAAAAGCTCGAGGCTGAGCAAAGGGAGTCGGTGGATGACGTGGCTGAAAACATCATGTCGTATCATTTTCTTAAGCCTGTGAATGCCAGCTTGCGACGATTGACGGAGGGGCAATTGGATCGCTGGACTTACGCGACGCTGGACGTCTTTCGCCAGAAAGTTTGCGATGGCCGCACTTGGTTTGTTGATCGCCAAACGCCTTGTAACGAAGGCACCAGTACATACCCATATGATTCCGTGCAGCTCGCGGTGGCCTCAGCCAATGACAACGGCGGCGATATCATCTTGCTGCGTCCGGGTGAATATCATGAAACGATTACGATCAACAAGCCGCTCACGATCCGCGCCACCCGCAAAGGACCGGCGTCGATTGGGACACCTTTCGTGTACGCAGAAATATCTGCTGAATAAAATCTCAAAGCAATTGCTTCAAACTTCACGCAAAAAGAAGGAGACATGACCATGATGCGCAGTCTATTTTTTGCAGCCCTGCTTTGTTTGGCATGCACCGCGCCCTTGCGCGGCGAAGAACCACAAAAGCAGCAAGTCGCCAAACGCAATTATCTCACCTCGCTGCAATCGAAGCATGAAGGCGTGCGCAACAGCACGATTTATCGCGTGCTGCAGTACAAAGCCGCGTATGAGCGAGATGATTGCAGCGCATTCCTCAAGCGCTTGCAGGAAATGAGTCTCAATGATCCCTCGCCCAAAAACCGTGTGTATGCCTTCCTGGCCTGCGCGTTACTGCAAGATGCGAAGCTGAGGGCAGCGGCAAAACCGCCGGAATGGGAGGAAGAAAAGGACGCATATTTTGCGAGTCTGCAGGAATTGCTGCAACGCCAATGGGCCGTGGCCAATAACAATTAGCGAGGTGATTATGAACGGTGCTTTGCAAAACGTTCTTGAGGCCGCGGCACAATGGGGGGACTTGAGTCTTGCCGGCGGGAGAGGGCGTGTTGGAATCAGAACACCGCGGCGGCTCGAGCTGTGTGCGACACACCTCAAAAATGCGTCGCACATAGCTACCTCTACTTCGGCGGCTCGTACTCCGGTGGAAGCTGTGAGCCTTGACCGAAGAAGAAGGCTTCAGTCTGTTGATCAAGAAACGCGCTGGCTTTGGGGTCTGCGAGGTTGAGGCGATACTCATTGATCAACATCATCATTTGCCCTTTCCACACGGCCCAGGCTTCTTTCGAGACGTTCTCGAAAATACGCTGTCCCAGCGGCCCCGGCATGGGCGGGCGTTCCAAACCTTCCAACTCTTTGCCAAACTTCACACATTTGACCATTCTTGCCATGATTCACCTCTGGGATTTCATAAAGCATTAAACTTTGATCAGTGCTTTTTCACACAAATCTGTGTCTGCTGTTATCAATGCCTCAACTTGGGTTTACTGAACAGCAGTTTTGTTGCGGTCGAAACGTATTTCACCTTTTTGAACACACGCAGCACTTGCATATAGCTGCTCACCACGGCTTTGATTTCTTGCAATGAGCTGGGTACGACTTCGAGATTGATGATGCCGTCGTAGCCGCTTTTTGCAACGTGACGAAGGAAATCGGAAATGGGCATTTCGCCCTGGCCGAGCGGCAGGTGCGCATCGTGGCCTTTGGCGCAATCGGAAAGGTGAATGCAACGCACGTATTGGGCGATTTCGGAGTAGCGCTCGAAAATATTTTCGCCGCGCAAGAAGGCGTGCGCCGGATCGAAACACAAACCGAGACTCTGTTTCCGGAGTTCGGAGCGAAATACTTTTGCAAGGCGGTCAAAATCGCCCTGGCTCCAAGTTTCTATGTTTTCCAAAATGACGGGCGCTTCGAGCCGGACGAGATTTTCGAGCAGGAACTCGAGCGCTTCTTCGATGCTTTCGTTATCATCTTTTGCTTCGGGCGGATGCGCGACGCAATAGAGCAGATTGAGATCAAGGCGGTGCTGATTGATGAGATAGATGGCCTCGTCGATCTTCTCCTTGGCATCGGGTTGCGTGAAGTCATAGCCATGTTCTGCCACCAATGGCAGATGAAAGCCCGAGGCCACGTCCGTCATGTGCGGAATGACATTGGAGAGATCGCCAAAAACGGTGGGATTGAATTCCACGAAGTTGACGCCGAATTGCCGCACGAGCGCGAGTAGTTCGCTCGGTTTTTTGCCGTTAAATTCGCTGAGGGTGAGACCGATTTGCATTTTGGATTTGCTTTTTGAAATCTGCGAAGCGCTTTAAGTCAGTTCGTTTGCAAAGATTCCCTCGGTAAACAAGCGTAGATGAAACCGTGGTGCAGCAGCGACAAAACAAGACAGTTTTGTTTTGCTGTAATGTAGTGCCGGCATTGGGTAATTGTAAAGAGGGCAGCTAAATTTTTATCCCCGAGTTCGAAAAGAACGCGGCAAATTGATAGATGAGCAGCACCAGCAACGAGCAGCACAGCAGGAAGGGGAGAAATGCTGCGAGCACGACACGCCCGCTCGAGCTGTCGTGCATTTCGCGCCAGCCAATGATCATCACCACGAATTGCCACACCGCAGCGATGAGGCCGCCGCACCACGGAATGCAATCGAACACACGCGGGCCGTAGCTGTAACAAACCGCGCGGAACGTGGTTTCCCAGCCGCTTTTTCCGCTGCCCACCATGAGCAAGCTGACATGATAGATAACGGAGGCGAAGAAGATCGAGACGATCACGATGAAGGGAGAAAAAAGCGCCAGCATACGCAAAAAATCGCGGTCGAGGGCCAGGCCGAACAGCTCTTCAAACTGCTCCATCTCTGTGAACGATCCCCAGAATAGATATTGCCAGAAGAGCGAAATGAGACTGGAGACCATCCCGATCAGAAATGCGAAGAGCAGCGCGGAGCCGAAATGGCCTATCCGCGGCGCGCGACGAAAGAACTCCGTGGGCCGGAAAGTGATGTCGCTCCACGTTTGGCTGAATCCACGCAAAAAGCCAAGCCGCTCGCGATCTTCCCAGTGCACATAATACTCGGGTTCGGGAGCACTTGTCGGGGGTGAAAGAAAAGAAAGGGGAGAGGGTGGTTCCTCCGGCGTGGCGGATTGCGCGGCGTCATACTCAAAAAGCCCCTCTTGGCTTAAAGCTGCGCCGCAATAAGGACAGAATTGACCCTCAACGTTTTGTGGAATTTCCCTTTGGCAGTTTTTGCAGTTCATGCGGAATGAACGAAACGTCTATGCGCTTCAAGCGGCGGCCAGCACCGGCTCATAACCGTTGAGCAGTTCCCGCACTTTGGATTTCAATTCTGTGAGGTCAGAGGATTTGACGAGATACGCATCCGCGGACCAACTGGTGAAATCGCTCATATAGCTCGAATACGCGGAATTGAGAATGACGCGCAGACTTTGATTGCTTTCCATGAGTTCGCGCAGGACGTCCAATCCGCTTTCGCCATCGAGCCGGATGTCAACGATGGCCAAATCAACCTTGCGCTCCTGGGTGTGCTTGCGGGCTTCTTGTCCATTTGCTGCCGTGATGACTTCGTAACCTTCAGCTTCCAACTCTTGCGAGTAAAGTAGTCGCAGCTTCCACTCATCCTCAACCACTAAGATCGTCTTCATCCCGTGCGTGCTCCTTTCTCCTTTGGTGTAAATGCTTCCTAAAAATTTTGAAAGCCTTGCGGCTCACATGTCACCCGCTCCGTAGCTGCACGCTCACAGTTGTTTTGTTCGGCAAAACGTGACCGGTTGAATATTGGAACGGCAAGATAGAAAGATTTGCCTGAAAAGCAAGAATTAAAACCGTCCGCTCTCAGGGAGAGGGACAATAACAAAGAGTAAAGCGGTACGCAAAACCATTTAGGCATAACCATCTAGCGTTGAACTACAGAATCTTCAAAAATGGTTACACCACGATCAGCTTTGCGATGAGGTTCTTATCTTTTCTCTTCGATGCGCGCGGCCTTGCCTTTGAGATTACGTAGGTAGTAAAGGCGTGCGCGACGGACTTTACCGCGACGGAGATGGTCGATGTGATCGATGTTGGGGGAGTGCAACGGAAAGATGCGCTCGACACCGATGCCGTCGGAAATCTTGCGCACCGTGAAAGTGGCGTTGATGCCTTCGCCGCGGCGCTGAATGACCACGCCTTCAAAAGTTTGGGTGCGCTCTTTGTCACCTTCCACCACTTTGTGATGGACGGCGATGGTGTCACCGGGAAAGAAGTCGGGTATGTCGCTGCGCATTTGCTGCGCCGTGAGTGCATTCATCTTGTTCATGGGGTATCCTCCGTGAATATGGGTGTTGGGTATTTTTCTAATAAATCCGCTCTGCGCTCGCGCGTGCGCTGCTGCGCAATTTCCTTCCGCCATGCCGCAATCTTCGCGTGATGCCCCGAGAGCAGCACCTCGGGCACGCGATGACCGCGAAACTCTTCGGGGCGCGTGTAATGCGGGTGGTCGAGACTGTTGCTCTGAAACGAATCGCCGTACGCGGAATCGAGGTCGCCGAGCACGCCGGGCAGCAAGCGAATCACGGCATCCATTACAATCATCGCCGGTAACTCGCCGCCGGTGACGACATAATCTCCAATTGAAATTTCTTCAGTGACCAAAAGCTCGCGGACGCGTTCATCTACGCCTTTGTAGTGGCCGCAAATGATAATCATAGCATCTTCTTTTGCCAGAACATTCGCCATGTTCTGGCTGAACGCTGCGCCCTGCGGCGACATCAATACAACTTTGGCAGATTCGAGTTGATATGTTTTCTGTATGTGCTCAACGCAGGCGAATATCGGTTCCGGTTTTAAGATCATCCCCGGGCCGCCGCCATAGGGGTAATCGTCGATCGAGCGATGTTTGTCCGTCGTAAAA